>NZ_JBBBVQ010000006.1:0-256171 GCF_037199735.1 Oryzifoliimicrobium ureilyticum
ATCGAAGACGCTCATCCATGACCGAAGTCTCTCTCCACGGCATCTACACCTCCCGATAAAGTCGGAAAGTGTAACCCATGTCTCCGGTACGATTTGTCACCTATCTCTCAGGTCGCACACCAGCACTTCATTGGCATTTCAGTGATCTCGCGTTCCAACGCATTACTACGCCGTGCCATGCGGGTTTTTCTCACTTGTTTTCGCTGAACCGTTTCGCGACTCGCAGCCGCGCAACTTCCCTCGTCTTGTCCAAAGTCCGCCGATTGTATCGCTGTGTCGTCGAAGCATTGGCGTGCAGCGAATGGTGCCTCAGATGCTCGATATCGGCGCCTGCGTGATCACTTCCAATTCGCCTGATTCACCGAAGTGAAAACCTAACCCGCTTCGTCGGCAATTTGCGGCAAGGACTGCAGGAGAGTTTGGCGGGCGGAGGCGAGGTGCAGGCGGCATGCCCTGTCGATCGCCGCCAGATCTCGCGATTCCAAGGCCGTAATGTAATCCAGATGTTCATGGACGGCGCGCTCGTTGCGCTCTCGGGCAAAGGCCTTGTTCCATTGGTAATGGTAATGGAAAATGATGGCGATCGCGTCGTAAAAGTCGGCAATGAAGCGATTGCGTGCCGCCTTGTGAATCAAGAGGTGGAAACGCTCGTCGAGCGCCGAAAAATCCCTGAAGCGCGCGTCGAAATCCTCCAGGAGCGTGTAATGCTCGGCCTTGATCTCCGCAAGCCTCTGCCAAGCCGGATTGTCATCAGGCAAGCGTCCAAAATGCGCCGCCGAATGGAGCTCGAACATTTCGCGGACATCAGCAAGCTCAAGGGCGAAGTCGCGTGTGAAGCCTTTCAGCGTCCAATGGCTGTTTGGCCTCTTCTCGATCAAGCCGAAGCGGGAGAAACGGATGAGGAATTCGCGGACGCTGGTCGTGCCGGTGCCGATTTCGCGGGCAAGCTCCAACTCATTGATTTGTGTCCCCGGCGCAGCATCATCCGCGAGGATGCGGCGCATAAAGCTGCGCTCGATAATATCATGTAGCGAGTCGGTCTCTTCTTGCGGATAAAAATCCTCATCGGCGGGACGGCGCAGAACGACTTTCTGCCGCTTGTTCCACTGAACGATACCGAGATCACTGAGGCGGCTAAGGATAGCGCGCGCCGTGCTGCGACTGACGTTTAGCCCAAGCGCGATCTCGGGCTCGGATGGCAGAGCCTGCCCCGCATCCAGGGCTGCTGCATAGCGGTTGAAGGCTTCTTTGAATACCGTATTTTGTCTTGCCATCTTGCCCTACCCGCCATTCGTAGATGCGCCGCCCAGCGCAACTACGACATTCCCTCGGCCAACGAAACGTGTTGCTACCACCCTGCAAAGCCGGATCACAGGCCCTTAAAAATTGTCTTTTTCTCTATCAACATCAAAGACTTGACCATGCCATTCGCATTTTTCAGCCGACATTTCAAATCCTGTTGACTTCAAATTGTTTATTGTAGATAAAAAACAAAATCAATGCAGTTTCACATGTATGTCCGAGACTGCCTCGGGAGAGCACCTTGCCTAAAGAATCTTGGATCATTTTGTCGTCGGCCGATAATGTGGCTGTGGCGACGGCCCCTGTGAGCGAAGGAGCGACGGTTGGTTCGATCGTTGCACGGCAGAAAATTGATCCTGGCCATAAAGTTGCGCTAACCGACCTGCCGACAGGTACGCCGGTTGTCAAATACGGCCAGGCGATCGGTCGCACGACGATGGATGTGAAAGCCGGCGAGCACGTTCACAGCCATAATCTGCACTTCGAAAACGACCGCCTTGGCGTCACCGCAACCGCTGCGCCGGAGCCAGCGAGCGAAGCGGATAGGGCCCGTACCTTCATGGGCTATCGGCGGGCGGACGGGCGCGCAGCCACTCGTAATTATATCGGCGTCATTGCCAGCGTGAACTGTTCCACCACCGTTTGCCGAGCGATTGCAGAAGCGGCAAACCGCACGATCCTCCCGCATTTCGAGGGGATCGACGGATTTGTGCCGATCGTCCACGACCAGGGCTGCGGGATGAGCGGCACCGGCGACGGCATGACGATCCTTCACAGGACACTTGCCGGTTACGCGCGTCACGCCAATTTCGGCGGCGTTCTGATGGTAGGATTGGGCTGTGAGGTCAACCAGCTCACACTGTATGGTCAAAGTGGCGCGGGAAGCTCGAAGCGACACTTCAACATCCAAGATGCTGGCGGATCACGGCGGGCAGTTGAGCGTGCGCTTAGCGTGCTGCGCGAAATCGCCGAGGAAGTGGGTCAGGCTCGTCGCGAGCCGATCTCCATCAAGGAAATCATCGTCGGCATGCAATGCGGCGGATCGGACGGCTTTTCGGGCATCACGGCCAATCCGGCATTGGGTGTGGCCGCCGATCTTCTGGCGGCAGCGGGCGGAACGTCCATCCTATCGGAAACCTCGGAAATTTATGGCGCTGAACACCTGTTGCGCAGCCGCGCTGTTTCTGAAGAGGTCGCGAACAAACTCGATGAGCGAATTGCATGGTGGGAGAATTACGTCGCCATGCATGGCGCCTCGCTTGATAACAACCCTTCTCCGGGCAACAAGCGCGGCGGTTTGACCACCATTCTCGAAAAGTCTCTGGGCGCAGTAGCGAAAGGCGGCCGCTCGCCGCTGACGGCCGTCTACGGTTATGCCGAGCGCGTTACTGCGCCTGGGCTCGTCTTCATGGACACGCCCGGCTATGATCCCGTCTCGGCGACAGGTCAAGTCGCTGGCGGCGCCAATGTCATTGCCTTTACCACGGGGCGCGGCAGCTGCTTTGGCTGTCGCCCCGCGCCTTCCATCAAGCTGTCGAGCAACTCGGCACTCTATGCGGCAATGCCGGAAGATATGGATATCGACTGCGGCACCATCTTGGACGGTGGCCACACGATCAGTTCGAAAGGGCGCGAGATCTTCGAACTCATTATCGAGACTGCCTCCGGACGTAAAAGCAAAAGCGAGGAATTCGGATACGGTGACAACGAGTTCGTGCCTTGGCACCTTGGCGCGACGCTCTGACGTAACGCGCCCCAGAGTTCTCAGGAGGTAGGACATGAAAACTCGCAAAATCGGCAAAACCGATCTTGACGTTACCGAGATCAGTTTTGGCGCCGCCGCTCTCGGCGGTCTTTACCGCGCATGCCCGCGCGAACAGGCAATGGAAACTTTGGAGGCCGCCTGGACGAGCGGCATCCGCTATTTCGATGTCGCTCCCTGGTACGGATTAGGCCTGGCAGAGCGGCGCATGGGCGACTTCCTCCGTGACAAGCCGGAAAAGGAATGGGTGCTGTCGACCAAAGTCGGCAGATTGCTACATCCGGTTCCCACCGGAACCGTTCCCGATTACAGCTACTTCGATCCGCTCTCTTTCGATGCCAATTATGACTATTCCTATGACGGCATTATGCGGTCCGTCGACTTCAGCTATGCCCGGCTTGGGCTGAACCGCATCGATATTCTCTACGTTCACGATATCGGTGTTTACACGCATGGCCGCCAGAAGAATGATGTCTATCTCCGCCAGTTGCTCGACAGCGGGATCAAAGCGCTTGAGGAGCTGAAATCTTCCGGTGCAATCCGCGCCTTTGGGCTTGGCGTCAATGAGGTTCCTGTATGTCTCGATGTGATGCGCAACGCCGATATCGACTGCATCTTATTGGCCGGGCGCTACACACTACTCGACCGCAGTGCGGTGGCTGAACTTCTGCCTCTTTGCGAGAAGAAGGGAACATCGCTCGTTGTCGGAGGCGTATTCAACTCCGGCATCTTGGCAACAGGAGCGACGGCGGGCGCCAACTTCGATTACGGCCCGGCACCGCAAGAAGTTCTCGACAAGGTCAGCTCGATGGAGAAGGTAGCCGAGTGTCTCAGCATTCCCCTTGCGGCAGCCGCCATGCAGTTTCCGCTGACAAACCCGCTGGTCTCCACGGTCTTGATCGGAACGGCGAAGGCATCGAGCGTGATGCGTAATATGGAATCGCTGCAAAAGCCTGTTCCGACAGAAGTCTTTTCCGAATTTGAACCCTTCACTCTCGTCGCGCCACCGCTCGGCGATGAAGCCGTACGCGTATAGGATTGACAATGCTCAGAGGCATTCACCCCCTTCTTAGTCCCGACCTTTTGCAAGCGCTGGCGCTGATGGGCCATGGGGACGACATTGTTATCGCTGACGCGAATTTCCCCTCGTCCAGCCTTGGCCCGAAAGTCATTAGAGCGGATGGCGTAACGGCTACTAACATGGCTGAAGCAATCCTGACGCATATGCCGCTCGACACTTTCGTTCCGCAGACGGCTTGGCGGATGCAGGTTGTCGGTGACCCCGATGCATGTCCCGAGGTCTGCACGGAGTTTCAGGCCATCGTCAACAAACGCGCCGGCGACTTTTCGATCGCCTCGCTGGAGCGCTTTGCCTTCTACGAGTATGCCAGGAAGGCATCTTACATCGTCGCTACAACAGAATTCCGCCTCTATGGCAACCTGATCCTGAAAAAGGGCGTCGTACATCCCCACGAAGTCTTCAAAGGTTGATGAACAAACCGGAAAATGGAACATACATTCCGTATTGACATTGTGCGGAATGGATGTTTCATATTCTGCGCAGTTCATCTTGGCAGGAGAGATGGAAGAACGGCATAAAACCCCTCAGAAATCTGAAATTTCACTTGCCTAATTCGTTACTTGACCTTTAAATGTTTTTTATCGATAAAAATCTTCAGCTTGCGTTCGGCTAAGGATTTTCTTGAGGAGAACGCGTTACTGGGAGGAGAGACCCTATGCGCATGAAGTCACTATTTTCGCGTCGCGCTTTCACAGCACTGGCTGGTGCGGCCGTCATTGCGACTGCTGTTCCGATGCCAAGTTTTGCGGCCGACGTGACGATTCCGATCATCGTGAAGGACACGACGTCCTTCTACTGGCAGATCGTTCTTGCTGGCGCTCGCAAGGCAGGAAAGGATCTTGGCGTTAACGTTCCTGAGCTGGGCGCTCAGGCTGAAACAGACGTAAACGGCCAGATCAGCATTCTTGAAAACGCCGTTGCCAGCAAGCCGGCTGCGATCGTTATCTCGCCGACCGAATTCAAGGCACTTGGCAAGCCGATCGATCAGGCTGCTAAGTCCGTTCCGATCATCGGTATCGATTCCGGCGCCGATTCCAAGGCTTTCAGCTCGTTCCTGACCACCGATAACGTCCAAGGCGGACGTATCGCTGCCGACGGTCTTGCTGCCGCCATCAAGGAAATGACCGGCAAGGTCGAGGGCGATGTCGTCATCATCACCAACACCCCAGGTGCGGGCTCGCTCGAGCAGCGTCGCGAAGGCTTCCTGGATCAGGTCAAGACCAAGTATCCGGGCCTGAAGGTTGTTGCCGACAAATATGCCGACGGCCAGGCAACGACCGGCCTCAACATCATGACCGACTTGATCACGGCAAATCCAAAGATCGTTGGCGTCTTTGCATCTAACCTGATCATGGCACAAGGCGTTGGTCAGGCGATTGCCGAAAACAACCTCGGCAGCAAGGTCAAGGTCATCGGCTTCGACAGCGACGACAAGACGATCTCGTTCCTGAAGAACGGCGCTCTTGCCGGTCTCGTCGTTCAGGATCCTTATCGCATGGGCTATGACGGCATTAAGACTGCACTGGCCGTCTCTAAGGGCGAAAAGGTCGAAAAGAACGTTGATACGGGCGCAAATCTCGTCACCAAGGCGAACATGAGCGATCCGAAGATCGATGCTCTGCTGAACCCGAAGCTTAAGTAATCATGCTTGCCGCGCGGGCGACCGCGCGGCAATTGCCTCACGGTAGATCGTGATCGATATTCAAACACATTGATACGACGGCCCTTTCCGGGGTTTCGTCACAGAGACTGGTACGCCGCTTCATTGAAGCCGGCAGGAGGAGGCAATATGGCCAAACTCGAAGAGGTCGCTCACCGCCACGATAACGAGATGTTACGCGAAGCGACCCGTGTTCCAGCCGGCGCACCGATTCTCGAATTGAAGGGCCTGCAGAAAAACTACGGCTACGTTCAGGCCCTAAAGCCAGCAACGATCACCTTCCTTGCCGGTGAGATCCACGCGATCGTCGGTGAGAACGGGGCTGGAAAATCAACCCTCATCAAATTACTGACCGGCGTTATCCGCCGTACTGCCGGCGAAGTCATCTGGTGCGGGCAACCAGTAGCGCTCGCCTCGCCGAACGAAGCGATTGCTCGCGGCATCAATGCGGTTCACCAGGAGGTGGTGCTGTGCCCGCACCTGACGGTCGCGGCAAATCTCTTTCTCGGGGACGAGGTCAACCAGTTCGGGCTGATGCGCAAGCGCCAGATGGTCAAGATGGCGCAAGCCGTGCTTGATGATCTTGGCTTCGGCTTGCCGGCCTCGGTCCTCCTTTCCGAGCTTACGATCGGCCAGCAGCAACTGGTTGCAACGGCCCGTGCTGCCATGCGCGGTACCCAATTCCTTATCTTCGACGAACCAACGGCTTATCTCACCCGGCAGGAATCCGCGCAGCTCTTCAAGCTGATCCGTCGCCTGCAAGGCGAAGGCGTCACCATCGTCTACATCAGCCACCGCATGGAAGAAGTCTTCGAACTTGCCGATCGCATTTCCGTGCTGCGCGACGGAACGCATGTCGGGACACGGCTGACCAGCGAGACCAATGATGCCGAGTTGATCAAGCTGATGATCAACCGGTCGATCGAACAGGTTTATCACAAGGAAGCCGTTCCGATCGGCGAACCGATCCTGGAAGCAAATGGTCTGTCCGGACCTGGCTTCGAGGATATATCACTCACCGTCCGCGCAGGGGAGATCGTTGGTCTTTACGGGCTGATCGGAGCGGGACGCAGCGAGTTCGCTCTTGGTCTTTACGGCCGGGAAAAAGTCACCGGCGGCAATATTCGCTGGATGGGCAAGGACGTTCAGATCAAGAACGAGCGCAAGGCCATGGAACTTGGTATTGCGCTTGCACCGGAAAGCCGCCGTGACCAAGGCCTTTGCCTGAACCTGCCGATCGGCCTTAATATCAATCTGCCGGTCTTCAAACGCCTCAGTACCGGTCCGGTAATCAGCCACCGCCAGGAGGTGGCCAATGCCGAGCGCCAAATCAAGGATCTTGCCATCAAGACGCCGAGCCGGCGTGTGCCGGCATCCAGCATGTCGGGCGGCAACCAGCAGAAGATCGTCATCGGCAAATGGCTGAGCCACGGGGCGCGGCTTTTCATCTTTGACGAACCGACTGTTGGCGTCGACGTCGGCACGAAAGCCGAGATCTACCGGCTGTTTTCGCGCCTTCTGAAGGAAGGAGCCGGCATCATCCTGATCTCGTCCTATCTGCCGGAAGTGTATGAACTTGCCGATCGGTTGCATGTATTCCGTGCCGGCAAACTTGTTGCAAGCCACGGCTTCCACGAGGCGACACACGAAGAAGTGCTCGCTGAAGCTATCGGCGTCTGACGAATAATAAGAAGAGGGAAGAAACCAATGACAGTCACCCCCAGCGATATCCCCGCGCCGCCGCCACGCCGCAAGGCCAATTTCCTGTTCGGCCTTACCTTGATCGGCCTTCTGGTTGGCCTGTGGGTCGCGCTTGCCCTGGCAACCGACAGCTTCTGGACGCCGCTCAACATCCAAAACCTTCTGCGCCAAGGTGCAATGACGGCGATATTGGCGCTTGGCGAAACCTTCGTCATCATCACGGCCGGTATCGACCTGTCGGTCGGCGCGATCGTCGGCTTCAGCGGCGTCATCATTGCCTGGCTTCTGCAGGCTGGTGTTCCGATCTGGGCTGCGATTTTGATAACGCTGGCCTTTGGTGTTGCGATCGGCGCATTTCATGCCTTTGGCATCGTCAACATGGGGCTTCCGCCTTTCATCATCACACTTGCGACGCTTACCTCGCTGCGCGGTATCGGCCTTTTGATTACCAACGGCTCGTCGATCAATATCGTCAATGACAGCTTTTCGAACTTCGCCCGTGCGGACTTTCTCGGGGTGCCCAGTCTTTTCTGGATGGTGATATTGGTGGCAATCCCATCCTTCATTCTTCTGCATCTCAGCCGTTTCGGACGCTACCTGTTCGCAGTCGGATCGAATGCGGAAGCGGCCAGACTGTCGGGCGTACGGATCAATGCCATCATTTACATGGCCTATATCCTGTCGGCCACAATGGCGGCCTTCGTCGGCGTTCTGCTGGCATCGCGTATCGCAATCGGTAACGCAACGCAGGCCGACGGTTGGGAGCTCCAAGCAATTGCTTCCTCGGTTATTGGCGGCACAAGTCTCTTCGGCGCCGTCGGCTCGGTCCATGGTCCAATTATCGGCGCGTTCATTCTTGCGACGATCAACAATGGCGCCAACCTGCTGAACCTCAACTCGTTCTGGCAACGTGTCATTACTGGCGTCCTGATTATTGTCATCGTCTACTTCGACCAGCTGCGCCGTCGACGCAGCGTCTGATAGAAAGGAAGCCGGCCTCGTGCCGGCTTCACAGTTTTACGGAAAACGGGAAAAACAACATGAAAGCGGTGCTTTGTCGCGAACCGGGCCAGCTTGAGCTCATCGACCAGCCAGCCCCTGGAAAGCCGCAGGCCGGCTGGGTTCGTCTTGCCGTCAGCCATGTCGGAATTTGCGGCACCGACTACCATATTTTTGAAGGAAAGCATCCTTTCCTTGTCTATCCCCGCGTTATGGGACATGAAATTTCGGCGACGGTTCTCGAAACTGGTGAAGGTGTCGAACTGGCGGTAGGCACTCCCGTTATCGTCAATCCCTATCTTTCCTGCGGGACATGTATCGCCTGCCGGAAAGGCAAGCCAAATTGCTGCACCAACATCCAGGTACTGGGCGTTCATACCGATGGCGCATTTTGTGAGGAAATCACTTTGCCGGCAGGCAATCTCTATCCTGCCGGCGATCTTGGTCTTGAAGCCGCCGCGACGGTCGAGTTTCTTGCCATCGGTGCCCACGCGGTGCGCCGGTCTAACGCCCCTGAAGGGTCTCGTGCGCTGGTGATCGGCGCCGGCCCTATCGGGCTTGGCGCGGCTCTTTTTTCCCGCGTTGCGGGTCATTCCGTCACGATCATGGATACAAGTGCCGAACGTCTCGCCATGGCAGCGAGCGACTTTGGTTTCACCTCTGGCATTCAGGTCGGCGAAGGCGCGGCCGAGGCTATTGCTTCGGTGACCGGCGGTGACGGATTCGACGTCGTCTTCGACGCCACGGGCAATGCCGGTTCCATGGAAAAGGCGTTCGGCGCCGTTGCGCATGGCGGCGTTCTCGCTCTCATCGGTGTTGTAAAAGATGAGTTGCGCTTTTCCGATCCTGAATTTCACAAGCGTGAAATGATGGTGATTGCGAGCCGCAACGCGTTGCGCGCCGATTTCGAACATGTCGCAGATGCCATCAGACGGGGACTTGTTCCGGTCGATAAGCTGATCACGCATCGCACCACACTTGCGGATGCACCGCGCGATCTCGCGCATTGGGCAACGCAGAAACATGGTTTGATCAAGGCTGTGATTGAAATCGGCTCATGACAACATCGCGCGCTCAATGGTTTCTTTTGAGCGCGCGATGCATTCACCTGAATGAAGAAGCTAACGCGACGTTTGCTTGTCCAGTCAAACGCGCTGTGTCGCGAGTCGGTTCAGCTCTCTCCGCATAGCTTGCACCCGATCTGCATCCGTCTTCTGGATGACATCCTGCGAAAAGCCAAAGGCGATGGCACGGGCGTTAGTCTCTACGGCCGGCATGCTGCAGGATGCATGAACCTCGAAGGCATGCGTTGCCTCTATGATCGCAGCGACGTTATCGGGCCGCACGCCGCTTCCCGGCATGAGGGAGATGCGGCCACGCGCGCGCCCTGCCAGATCCTGAAGAACGGCAAGACCATCAATAGCCTTTATGGCGCAGCCCGAAGTCAAAATACGTTCGAAACCGAGATCGATCGCGGTCTCCAGCGCCACTGCGGGATCGGGCACCAGATCGAAGGCGCGATGAAGTGTCGATCCAAGCCCTTCCGCGTGCCGTTTCAATCGAGTGAGAAGAGCGCGATCGAGCGTACCATCGCGATGACTTGCGCCCAGGACAACACCGGCCAACCCGCATTGTCGCGCAGCATCGATGTCAGCCAACATCGCCTTCTCTTCGTCGGCCACGTAGCAAAAATCACCGGCGCGCGGCCTGATCATCGCGTAAACGGGAACAGACGATTGTGCGGCCAGACGCATTAAACCGTGGGAAGGAGTCAGCCCGCCAAGGGCTAGAGACGAGCAAAGCTCGATACGGTCCGCCCCGCCCTGCAGGGCAGCAGCAAGTCCTTCCGCGCTATCGACGCATACTTCGAGCAAAACGCCCATTCGACAATCTTTCCTACCTTTTCGTATGCCCTGCCAACAGATGCCAGACATACGAGAGCTGCCTTCCAAAGCGAAACATGCAATATCAGAAGATCCGAAAGTATCGCGGTCGCTTTTTACTTCACCCGCTCTATATGCTTCGCGGCAAGCCTTCCAGCACTGTGGGCTCTGTTCCAGTGCTTGTTCTTTCTGCGTCGCGCATCATCTGGGGGACCCCGCATGTTCGTTAAATTCGCTTTTGCCGCCAGCCTGTCTCTGCTCACTGTCGGTGCCGCTCATGCTGCCGATGTGGTGGTGGCATCTAAAATCGATACCGAGGGAACTCTGCTCGGAAACATGATCATTCTTGCCTTGAATGCAAATGGCATCTCAACACAGGATCGCGTCGCCCTCGGCACTACCCCTGTCGTACGCAAGGCCATTACAGCCGGCGAAATTGACATCTATCCGGAATATACCGGTAATGCGGGCTTTTTCTTCAACAAGCCTGACGACGCTGCATGGAAAGACCTTCAAAAGGGCTATGCCATGGCAAAGCAGCTCGACTATGACGCCAACAAAATCGTCTGGCTGACACCATCGCCTGCGAACAACACCTGGGCTCTTGCCGTGCGCAAGGATGTTGCAGAACCCAACAAGCTGAAGACGATGAGCGACTTCGGAAAATGGGTTTCCGGCGGTGGCAAGGCGATGCTGGTCGCTTCAGCAGAGTTCGTGAATTCTGCCGGGGCGCTGCCGGCTTTCCAAACGACCTACGGGTTTACGCTCAAGCCTGAGCAGGAGATTGTCCTGTCGGGCGGCGATACCGCAGCCACGATCAAGGCTGCAGCAGAACAGACGAATGGTGCCAATACGGCGATGGTGTACGGGACAGATGGCGCCATCGAAGCGGCGGAGCTCGTGGTTTTGGACGACGACAAGAATGTTCAGCAGGTTTATGCGCCGACGCCGATCATCCGCGAAGCCGTTTTGAAGGCAAATCCGAAGATCGAAGAGGTTCTCGCTCCTATCTTCAAAAGCCTGACCGCGGAAAACCTGCGCAGCCTCAACGGCAAGATACAGGTTGACGGCGAGCCCGCCAAAGCAGTTGCCGAAGCCTACCTGAAAGAAAAAGGATTTCTGAAGTAGGTTTGAGGGCCAAGCCGATTTTCGCCGCAGCGTTGAAAGATCAGGCAGAGAGAAAAATAAGGATCGCCCGACCGGACAAGTTGGGCGGCCTTCTCGCAGCTATCGGACTGATAGCAATCGTCTTTATGCCCTTCCTGAGCGTCAAACCTAACAGAATTGCCGCCGGAAAGGCGCTGTGGCTTTTCGACCTTGTCGGAGAACCAGTCATCGTCTGCCTTGCGGCGTTCCTGCTGGCAGCCGCCATCGTCGGTCTCTTCAGTCGCCATCCCCTTCTTCGTCTCATCATTTCGGCAGGTGCCCTTATCACGCTTATTGTCGGGCTTGGTCTGGTGTCGGCCTCGCACGCCCCGCAGAGCAGTGCGGGGCGTGTTTCGCCAGGATCAGGCTTCTGGCTATTGCTGGCTGTTCTATGTTTGCTGGCCTCCGACGCCCTGGTAAAGCTGCAGCTGAAGCCCTGGCAGCGCCTTGCGTCTGTGATCGTCTGCATTGTCTTCATATTGTCCTGTTTTGCGAGCGGACTTCTGGACAACCTCTCGATCATGAAGGAATTCGCGACCAGAGCGCCGCAGTTCTGGAAGGAAGGGCTGACGCACATCATCCTTTCATTCGGCGCGCTCATCGTGTCGATTGTCATCGGGTTTCCGCTTGGGCTTGCCGCCTATCGCCGGGCAGCGGTGCGCGCGGCGTTGCTTCGTATCCTCGGCCTCATTCAAACAATTCCGAGCCTTGCCCTCTTCGGCCTGCTGATGCTGCCTCTCGGTTATATCGCTGCCCATGTTCCAGGTGCTGCAGCCATGGGAATTCGCGGCATCGGGGCGGCGCCAGCTTTGATCGCGCTTGTCCTTTATTCCTTACTTCCCATCGTCGCAAACACCATTGTCGGCCTAAACAGCGTTGATCTCGCCGTGCGCGATGCAGCGCTTGGCATGGGAATGTCCACGCGCCAGGTCATGGTGCGAGTGGAGATACCGCTGGCTCTGCCCGTCATCCTGACCGGCATCCGAATCGTGCTGGTGCAAACGATCGGCTTGGTGACGGTGGCAGCGCTTATTGGCGGGGGTGGTTTCGGAACCTTTATTTTCCAGGGCCTCGGGCAGACAGCCATGGATCTTGTTCTTCTTGGAGCAATCCCCACCATCGCGCTTGCCTTTACGTCAGCCATCTTTCTCGACGGCATCATCGACATGATGAAGGAACGGCCATCATGATAGAACTCTTCAATGTCACCAAGCGCTATGGCCCAACGACCGTGGTGAACGACGTGTCGATGCGGGTCGAACGTGGGTCGATTACGGCGATCGTTGGCACCTCCGGCTCGGGCAAATCGACGCTGCTGCGGATGATCAACCGTCTTGTTCCCCTCGATGAGGGAAAAATCAGGATCGGTGGCCGAAATATCATGGATGTTCCCGAGACCGAGCTTCGTCGCCACATCGGTTATGTCATCCAGGGCAACGGGCTATTTCCGCACCGGACCGTCAGACAAAACATCGCGACCGTGCCGCAACTCCTTGGTTGGACCGCAGCGAAAATAGAAAGCCGGGTAGACGAACTCCTCGACATTTTCGGACTTGCGCCACGTGAATATGCCGGAAAGTATCCCCATGAGCTTTCAGGCGGACAACAGCAACGCGTCGGCGTTGCCCGCGCCCTTGCCGCTAATCCTGAAGTGCTCTTGATGGATGAACCTTTTGGAGCTCTTGATCCCGTTATCCGCGGCAAAGCGCAGGATGACCTGAAAGATATTCAAAGCCGTCTCGGGACCACCATTTTCCTCGTCACCCATGACATGGACGAGGCCTTTCGCCTCGGCAATCGCATCGCGGTGATGAGCCATGGAAGGCTCCTGCAGTACGATACCCCAGAAGCTGTCATCTCAGAGCCCGCCGACAGGTTCGTGGAAAGCCTAACGGGAACGGGTGAGCGCGCGTTGAAGAAAATGGCCCTTACCGCCCTGAACCAGAGGATGGAGCCGGTCAAGCCTGGTCTCGCATCCGCGCTTCCTGAAAGCCTGAACCTTCGGGAAGCATTATCTGAACTGCTGTGGCGAGGGGTCGATCAAGCCGCGGTCCAGAATGGCAAGGGCGATATTGTTGGCTCCATCTCGTTACAGGCGCTCGTTTCGATGGGACGGCAGCCGTGAAGTGGGCTGCAATCAGTTTCAGGGCGACCACGCTCGCGCTCTTACTCGTTCTGCTATTCCGTCCAGAATGGCTCGCGTTCCTGCTGGCGCCTTTGGCGGGGGATGGGAGACCGTTCGTCTACAACCAGAACAGTCTTCCTCAGCTGGCTCTTGCTCATCTCGGCCTCGTTGTTCTGTCGATATCGGCAGGCGGGCTCGTCGCAGTGCTTGCCGGCATTTTCGTCACGCGCCCCAGCGGTTCTGATTTCCTGCCGCTATCAAGGGCTGTTGCCAATGCCGGCCAGACTTTTCCACCCGTCGCTGTCCTTGCACTTGCCGTTCCGGCAACCGGTTTCGGCGCAACCCCAACCCTGATTGCTCTCTTCTTCTACGGCCTGCTGCCGATCTTCGAAAATACCATTGCCGGACTTCAGCAGGTGCCGGAAAAGGCTGTCGAAGCCGGCGTCGGCATGGGAATGAGCCCCTTGCAAAGACTATGGCAAGTGGAGCTCCCGCTTGCTGCTCCCTTGATCATAGAAGGCCTGAAGGTAGCGACTGTCATCAACATTGGGACGGCCACCATCGGCTCGACGGTCGCAGCGAAAGGATTGGGTGAGGTCATTATCGCAGGACTTATTTCCGACAATACCGCTTTCATTCTACAAGGCGGCTTGATTGTCGGCTTGCTCGCGATGCTCGTCTACGATGCCATCGGCATCCTAACCGGATTTCTTGCTCATTCAAACTCAGTACGTGTCCCGAATTCGATCTGAATCGGATGCGACGGAACAGGAGGAACACTTGGCAAAAATGATCCACTGCATGATCCGCGTTCTCGACGAGAGCCGATCGCTTGCGTTCTACCAAAAGGCATTTGGGCTCCGGGTTGCAGAGCGTCTCGATTTCGATACCTTCACGTTGATCTATCTGAGCAACGACGAAACGGGTTTCGAGCTCGAATTGACGGTCAACAAGGGACGCACCGTTCCCTATTCCCTTGGTGACGGCTACGGGCATCTTGCTTTGTCTGTGGACGAGTTGGAGGTGGAGCATCGTCGCTTTACGGAGGAAGGCCTAAACCCCGGCAAGATTGTCGAGCTCAATCGAGATGGAAAACCGCTAGCGGTATTTTTCTTTGTTACCGACCCAGACGGCTACAAGATCGAAGTCTTGCAAAGACGCGGACGCTATCTCTGATAGGGATAAAAACGCGAAACCCCCGATTTCTCGGGGGTCTGTAAGCTGGCAGTAATCGCCTTACATCCAATAAGGTGGGATTCCGTAGTAATCATAAACACGCCGGCCGTTGTCGTGGTACCAGCTGTCGTCATCATCCGAATAGCTTGGAGCGTTTTCGATCTGATCTTTTGTCAAATCGATACGATAGCCATCCAGCTGCGTATCATAGGACAGTTTCTCCCAAGGCAGGGGATAATGGTCGGTTCCAATTCCCATGAAGCCGCCGAAGCTCAGGACCGCATAGGCAACACGACCATCACGCTTGCCGATGATGAGCCGTTCGACCGAGCCGATGTGCTTGCCATCGACGCCATAGACCTTGGTGCCTTCCACCCGGTCGCTGGCGATCAGAGACGGTGTTTCTTTGACGTTTGGATCATTGTTCATCGCGTTGACGTTTTCGTTCAGCATGGTGCATCTCCTTTTCATACGAGTGCCATACATTCCGAACGTTAATCGATGCGCGGGGTTCCCTGACGATAGAAACACCTCGATATTTTTCCCGTGATATCCCCGCGATCTGTCATCATCGGAAACAGGACGACATGCAAAGTTGAAACGGAGAAGTACATTGACGTTTACGTCAAAGTTACTTTATAAATTTGCTGGGTTGTAGCACCTTGGGAGAGGTGCTTTGCCTTAGGGAGAAATGCGGACACAGTCCGCAGATGCAGAGCAGATTAGTAGGCAGGAGGAGCAACCTATGAGCATCTCATCAACGCACGAGAAGATGTCGGCTGATAAGCCATGGTTGACAAGCTACCCGGATGTCATTCCAGCCGAAATGTCGCCGCTGCCCTTCAACTCCCTTGCCGAGCTGTTGGAAGATGCCTGCGCGCGCCATCCTCAACGAATTGCCTTTTCCAGCATGGGGCGCACTCTGACCTATCGCGAGCTTGATGAAGATACGCGCGACATCGCCGCATTTTTGCAAGGACTGGGTTTATCGAAAGGCGACCGCGTCGCCGTCATGATGCCGAACATCCTACAAAATCCCATAGCTGTATGCGGTATCTTGCGTGCAGGGCTGACAGTGGTGAATGTCAATCCACTTTACACGCCACGCGAACTCGAACATCAGCTTCGCGACGCCGGAGCAAAGGCCATTTTCGTGCTGGAGAATTTCGCTCACACCTTGGAGCAGGTGCTCACGAGAACGGAAGTACGGCATGTCGTCGTTTCATCCCTTGGAGAGCTGATGGGCGCCAAGGGCCTGATCGTGAACCTCATTGTTCGCAAGGTGAAAAAGCTGGTTCCCGCCTGGTCTATCCCCAATCACATTCTCTTCAAGGAGGCTCTGAAAAGGGGGCGGCAACGCGGCTTCAAGCAGGTTAAAGTCGAGCCTTCGGATATCGCATTCCTTCAATACACGGGCGGAACGACCGGCATTGCCAAAGGCGCTGTATTGACGCACCATAATCTCCTGAGCAACACGCAGCAGGTTCTGCTGTGGCTGAGATCTGCCTTTCTGGAGCGAAAACAGCCGGACGTACTCAATTTTCTTTGTGCCCTGCCCCTTTACCACATCTTTGCTTTGACAGCGAACGCACTGGTGGGAATTGCGCTCGGCGGTCACAATATTCTAATTGCCAATCCGCGTGATATTCCCGCTCTGGTCAAGGAATTCGAAAAGTCGAAGATCCATGTTTTCCCGGGCCTCAACACCCTCTTCAATGCATTGCTGAACAACGAGACCTTTCGAAAGCTCGATTTTTCCTCGCTGTATCTGGCGCTCGGCGGCGGTATGGCGGTTCAAAAACCGATTGCCGATCGTTGGCGGGAGGTCACCGGTTCGAATATTACGGAAGGCTATGGCCTTTCCGAAACATCTCCGGTCGCCACTGCCAACCGCTTCGACGCAAAGGAGTTCTCCGGCTGCATCGGCCTTCCTCTGCCTTCGACCGACATCGATATTCGCGATGACGATGGCCGCTCCCTTCCGCTTGGGCAGGTAGGCGAGATCTGCATCCGCGGCCCGCAGGTTATGGCTGGCTATTGGAATAAACCTGCGGAGACAGCTCGCGTGATGACCGAAGACGGGTTTTTCCGCAGCGGCGATATGGGCTTCATGGACGAGCGCGGATACACCAAAATCGTTGATCGCAAGAAGGACATGATCCTGGTTTCCGGCTTTAACGTCTATCCTAACGAAATCGAGGAAGTCGCCGTCAGCCATCCCGGCATCAGTGAAGCCGCTGCGATTGGGGTGAGCGACGTTCATTCCGGTGAAGCCGTTAAACTGTTCGTGGTTCGCAAAGATCCCGCCTTGACCGAAGCCGAGGTCAAGGCGCATTGCGCCCAGCTCCTGACGAATTACAAACGTCCGCGCTATGTCGAATTTCGCGACGAATTGCCAAAATCGGCAGTCGGAAAGATACTGCGTAAGGAATTGAGAAACGGCTGATCATCAAGAGCGGATGTCGGCGCCTGAGGAAGATTGTTTTTCCATGACAAAGGCTGGCCGAACTTGATTTGCGCCCTAGAAACCGAATAGTTCTTTTACCAGCTGACGGCGCTTTCGCGGGAAGAGCCGTGACTGTTGATTCATCTTGTTCTGACGCAACCTGGGCCGGAGCGGCCCCGATTGCCCTAAGGGAGCTTATCATGAAAGCCATTGTCGACGATCTGAAGCGTACGGCAGCCGCAACAAAGGCAACCGACATTCGCGCAGCCTTCGCACAAGATCCTGAGCGCTTTTCTCGCTTCTCCGTGTCGTTCGACGATCTCGTCATGGATTTTTCGAAGACCGCGGTCAACGACACGATTTTGTCGCTTCTTGTAAAACTTGCCGAGACTGGCGGCGTCGAGGCAAAGCGCGATGAAATGTTCTCCGGCAAGGCGATCAATTTCACCGAGAACCGCGCCGTTCTTCACACCGCGCTGCGCAATCGCTCCAACACGCCGGTCTACGTCGATGGCAAGGATGTCATGCCTGATGTCAACGCCGTGCTGACAGCGATGGGCAAGTTTGCCGATGGCGTTCGCTCCGGCACCTTGAAAGGCGCAACCGGCAAGGCAATTACCGACGTCGTCAATATCGGCATTGGCGGTTCGGACCTCGGCCCCGTGATGGCGACGCTCGCTCTGGCGCCATATCACGATGGACCCCGCGCCCATTTCGTTTCAAATATCGATCCCGCCCATATTGCCGACATTCTGAAGCTGGTAAAACCGGAGACGACGCTTTTCATCGTGGCGTCCAAGACGTTTACGACCGTCGAAACCATGACGAATGCGCAGACGGCACGCCGCTTCATCGCCGATGCTTTGGGCGAAGCCGCCGTCCAGCACCATTTCGCGGCGGTGTCGACAGCGCTCGACAAAGTCGCCGCCTTCGGCATCGATAGTGAGCGGGTTTTTGGTTTTTGGGACTGGGTCGGCGGTCGCTACTCGATCTGGTCGGCGATCGGCCTGCCGTTGATGCTGGCGATCGGACCCGAGAATTTTGGCAAGTTTCTCGATGGCGCACATGCCATGGACAACCACTTCCGCACGGCGCCAATCACCAAGAACCTGCCGATGCTCCTCGGACTGATCGGTTATTACCACCGAAACGTCCTCGGTTATGCAACCCGCGCTATTTTGCCCTACGATCAAAGGCTGTCACGTTTCCCTGCCTACCTCCAACAGCTCGACATGGAATCGAACGGAAAGGGCGTCACGATTGATGGCACGCCGGTTGAAGGCGATTCCGGTCCTGTTGCCTGGGGCGAGCCAGGTACCAATGGCCAGCATGCCTTTTATCAGCTCATCCACCAGGGAACGAGCATTATCCCTGCTGAATTCATGATTGCGGCAAACGGTTTCGAACCGGAACTGCGTCGTCAGCACGAGCTTTTGATGTCCAATTGCCTTGCGCAGTCGGAAGCGCTGATGAGGGGCCGTACTTTCGAGGAGGCGAAGGCGCAGCTGACCTCGAAAGGCATGGACGACAAGAAAGCAGATTTCATTGCGCCACATCGCGTCTTCACCGGAAACCGTCCGTCGATCACCTTCGTTTACGATCAACTGACGCCATTTGCGCTTGGTCGCTTGATCGCGCTCTACGAACACCGCGTTTTCACCGAAGGCGTGCTCTTCCGCATCAACTCGTTCGATCAATGGGGCGTTGAGCTCGGCAAGGAGTTGGCGACCGGCCTGCTTCCGATCGTCGAAGGCAAGGAAAGTGCAGAAGGTCACGACTCCTCGACACAGGGTCTCGTGAACATCTTGCTGAAGACAAAGAAGTCCTGACAAAAAAGCCGAACCGGTCGCACGGTTCGGCTTCAACGTTCTGTCTGCGGGCGCGTTAGGCGCTGAGCCCGATCTCATGAGCCCAAGGCGGATTTGCACCGGCGCGCGAGACCGTTACGGCCGCCGATTTTGCGCCCAACTCCAAAGCCTTGCGAACCTGCACCTCTGACAAATTGGCAACCTGCGCCTTTGTCAGAAGGTTCTGGAGCTTCAGCGAAGCCAGCACGCCGGCATCGAATGTATCGCCTGCACCCACCGTGTCGACAACTTCGACCCGCTCGCTGGGAACCGTTACCTTCAGATTTTCGGTAAACCCGGTCGCTCCTTCGGCGCCGCGCGTGACAACCACAAGTTTTGCCCCATGGTGGAGCCAATGGCGCGCCAATGTTTCCTCATCGCCCTCCAAGCCAAACCAGGCCAAATCCTCGTCCGAGAACTTCACGATGTCGGCCATGGCCGCCATGCGGCGGATACGAGCCAAGTGGGACGCTTTGTCTTTGATAAAGCCCGGTCTGATGTTCGGATCGAGCGAAATGACGCGCTTGGTATATTCACGCTGCATCAGACTTTCATAGGTGGATCCGCAAGGTTCCGGGATCAGGCTGATCGCGCCGAAATGCAGCGCTTCGCACTCATCGCCGAGTTTTGGCAGGTCGGCCTCGGTGATCATCCGACCGGCGGTGTTCTCGTCATAGAAAGCATACGTGGCATGACCATCGACAAGCTTGACGAAGGCAATGGTCGTCGGGCGCGACAGCGTTGCGCAGTAACTGAAGTCTACCTTGCTGTCGCGCAGTGTTTCCCGCAGCACATCGCCCATCATATCATCGGACAAGCCAGTGAAGAATGCAGACGGTACACCAAGCCGTCCAAGGGCAATCGCCGTATTGAAAATCGCGCCACCAGCATAAGGCGCAAAGCCTTTTTCGCCCCGCGTGGTCTCACGCGGCAGCATGTCGATCAAAGCTTCGCCACAGCACAAAATCATTCAAACCTCCACCCGTTGGTTGGGAGCTGCTTCCTGATATCCGGATTAGATCATTCGCCTGCAAAAGCAAGCTATAGGCCTGAACGGATATGGCATTTGGGCATTACATAGACGGCAGATGCCATCTTGTTTGCCTGCGCCCCGGCTCAGATTTTATCCCAACTGGGATACGCCGCCATGTTTGCCGGACCACTCCAGCGGAGCATTGAGGAAGGCCTCGACGCTGGAAAGCGTTTCATCGTCAAAAAGACGCTCCGAGCGCGCCACCGACAAGACGTAACGCCACGTCGAAATATAATGCAGCTTTACTTTCCCATCGGCAAAGCGCAGCGCGCCGTCCTCAAAAATATCATAGTAAAAGAGTGCCATGCCATGATCGACTGTCGCGCCTGCCGCCCGGATCGCATCGATGAACTTGAACATGCTTCCGCCGGCGGTCGTCAGATCCTCGATCACCAGGACCCGTGCACTTTCCTTGAGTTCGCCCTCGATTTGCGCATTCTTGCCATGTCCCTTCGGTTGCTTGCGCACGTAGATCATCGGCAGGCTCAGGCGATCGGCCAAGAGAGCGGCAAAGGGAATGCCTGCCGTTTCGCCGCCCGCAATACAGTCAAAGCGCTCGAAGCCTGCTTCGCGCAGCAGTGTGCTCGCGGCAAAGTCCATGATGGTGGAGCGGATCTTCGGATAGGATAAAAGCTTTCGGCAATCGATATAGACCGGGCTCGCCATCCCCGAAGCCAGCTTGTAGGGATGCGCCGCATTGAAGTGAACGGCCTTGATCTCCCAGAGCATTTTCGCAAATAGCTCGGCCATCATCTCGCGGTCGGGAAACGTCGTCTGGATCATCGCTCTCTCCTCACGCGCCCTTTCGCCCCATGGACGCAGGCAGGACGCTTAATCTCAACCCCTGCATCACGCTGTCCATAGCGCGATGCCAGAGGCTTTGACAGTGCCCATAACAAGAAGATTTACGAGACGCCAGACAAAGTCCGGTATTGCCTTGCTAGGATGCAGACCGGGCACCATGGCCGTCGACGGCCTGCAAGTGGCTTGACGTCATGACGCGATTACGGCCCGCACGTTTGGCAGCATAAAGAGCCTGATCGGCGGCAGAAAGCGCAATCTCAAAGTCTTTCGCGGCCGCGAGACCGGCTGCAATGCCAACGCTCACCGTGCATTTCAGGCTATTGCCGTCGACCTCAATTTCTCTGAGCTCGATGGATTGGCGGATGGATTCTGCAACGACTTCGGCGCGCCCCGGCATCATTCCATGGAGA
This sequence comes from Oryzifoliimicrobium ureilyticum, assembly GCF_037199735.1. Lineage (NCBI taxonomy): Bacteria > Pseudomonadati > Pseudomonadota > Alphaproteobacteria > Hyphomicrobiales > Rhizobiaceae > Oryzifoliimicrobium > Oryzifoliimicrobium ureilyticum. The sequence continues at coordinate 21,376 of NZ_JBBBVQ010000006.1, forward strand.
ACGAGAGCAAACTCTTCGCCACCCAACCTTGCGGCCGCATCGCCTTGGCGACAATGCTTCTGCAGTTTTCTGGCAAATATCCGAAGAACCTCGTCACCGCTGGCATGACCAAAGGTATCGTTGATCGCCTTGAAGTGGTCGATATCGAAAATCAGCACAGCAGTCTTGGGTGACATCCGCTTGTTGCCATAAAGGTCGAACAGCGCGCGCCTGTTGAGGAGACCGGTCAGCGGATCGGTCATGGCTTCCACCCGGTGACGCGCGGCCAATCTCCACTGATGCAACGCGAGCGAAAGCGCGCCAATCCCTGTCATTGAGGCAATACAGATCGCTAAGTTCAGGTCTTCGGCCCAGTTTAACGGTGCACGGCCGAGAACAAGATTGCCATCCCAAATGAGATGAGCGGCGCAAAGAGCAAAGGAGAAAGAGGTGAGCGTGTAGAGCGCGGCGATGCCAAGAATGGGCGTAGGCGCTTCTTTGCGAGCGATCCAATACTCCCGCGCGGTTGCCAATAGATACGCCGAGGTCAGTATGTTCATCGCGATGAAAGCCAAGCCATCCAGGCCTGCCATCATCGGCACGATGCAGAGAACCAAACCAGGTATCGCAGAGAAAATGGCGCGAGACACGCTCAACTTGTCTGTCCGGAAATGCCGTCCCGCTTCCCAGACAATGGCAAATCCCAGCTGGAAGGTTGCAAGCGCAAACACGCCTGTCAGCTTGGAAGGATGAACGAAGTAAGTGCCATAAATGAAAATGCCCGCGATGACGACGACCAGACCGCAGGTGCAGGTCAGAAGAAACGTGTCAGAGCGGCGGGCAAACCAACTTCCTGCCAAGGTTATTGCTAAGCAGGTTGCCGACACGCCTAGGGCCAGCAACAACGAACCGTAATCAAGCATCATGCTTTATTTATGCGACAACTGTCGCACCCCTCTTTTGGGTGACGCTATAATAGGACAGATGAAAAACGTCTTAAGAAGAAAGTGTTAATTGCTCCTAGTTTCCTTTTGGTGAGAATAGCCCCAGTCAAGCCAATTTCTTAAATACTACTTTATTGCGACATCCCAATAAAGAGAAAACATTGGGTTGAATACAGTAACTGGACCATCACCTGTTTCGATCTTTTCTGGAAAGGAAAGTGGTTGGTCGCGTCGAACAAGGCTTACACGATCCTCGTTCGGGGGCAGATTATACCAGGCAGGACCATTGAGAGACGTAAATGCTTCAAGTTTATCTAGAGCGCCCTCATCCTCAAACACATGCGCCAGGCAACTGAGGGTATTGATGGACGTGTAAATGCCAGCGCAGCCACAGCTGCATTCCTTGGCCGGATCGACATGCGGAGCAGAATCCGTTCCGAGAAAAAACCGCGGATCGCCCGATGTTGCCGCCGCACGAAGCGCCAGACGATGATGTTCACGCTTGGCGACTGGCAGACAATAGTAATGTGGCTTTATGCCGCCGACGAGAATTGCGTTTCGGTTAATGATCAAGTGATGGGTTGTGATTGAACCGGCGAGGTTTGATTGGGCACTGCGAATGTAGTCAACCCCCTCTTTGGTCGTCACATGCTCCATCGTTATCTTCAGCTCGGGCAATCGGCGCCGCAGCGGCTCCAGCACGGTTTCGATAAAAACGGCTTCTCGGTCGAAAATATCGACTTCGGGATGGGTGACCTCACCGTGAACGCAAAGAGGTAAGCCAATCTTCGCCATGCGTTCTAGGACCGGCATCGCCTTTTCGATGTCACGCACGCCGCCATGAGAGTTTGTCGTCGCGCCGGCCGGATAAAGCTTCACGGCGTGGATCAGGCCACTCTTCTTTCCGGCTTCAACATCATCGGGCTGCGTGTGCTCCGTCAGATAAAGCGTCATCAGCGGTTCAAAGCGATCATCGTCGGGCACCGCTTTGACGATACGCTCCCGGTAAGCCTTTGCATCTGCGGTGGTCACGACGGGCGGAACGAGATTGGGCATGATGATCGCCCGAGCAAAGTGGCGGCTCGTATCTGCGATCACCCCTTCCAGCATTGCGCCGTCGCGCAGGTGGAGATGCCAATCGTCAGGACGGCGAATGGTAATGGATTGCATGGACGAACCTCCGGCAGATGCACAAGGCCCACCGGCATGTCACAATCCTGTGGGCGACAGTGAGATATCGGGCTGCAAAGCGCACCCTCTCCCTGTTTCGGTTTGGATAGCATCGTTCCCATGGGAAAGACAGGTCTGATCGCACTTGGAGCGTCTGACAGTATGCCAGCGTCAAGTTCTGACGATCAAGCCGCGCCGAGATAACCTCAGACGCGACACCAACTAGTCCATGGCAACATCGAGCAGAAGGTCAGGCTCACTGCTGTTTTGGAGGATGAATCTGCCATTGGGCAAATCGTTTCCTTCCACCTTTGCCCGTGCCTCATCTTCTGAAAGACGATAGCCGCGCCAGCGATCCCATAAGCGCTCTTCTAAAACCTCTTCCGGCGGAGAAAGAAGAACCGTGAAGTCGAACAAATCGCGCAGCTCAGTCCACTTTCCGAGTTTCAGAAGGAGATAAAGACCCTCAACGATGATGAATTTGTCTTTGGGATCGATCGGCCGCGCCGATGCGATGGCAATTTCCCGCGATCGGTCGAAGACCGGAACAAGAACTTCCTGATCGGCAGGCTTCACGGCCTTGATGATGTCGATGAAGCCTCGCACATCGAAGGTTTCCGGGATGCCTTTGCGAGCCAGCAGACCGCGCTCGATCAAAATGGCGTTGTCCATATGAAAGCCGTCCATGGGCAAGACGGCAGCCGTTTGCCCCTTCTCGGTCAACGCATCCTTCAAGAGATCGGCCAGGGTCGACTTTCCAGCGCCCGGCGGCCCCGCAATTCCGACAAGGAATCGCGAGGAAGTTCCAGCGCGTTCGACCAGTTGATCAGCCAAGTCCCGAACACGGAAACTCATGCGGCAACCGTATCTTCCGGTGCTGGCTTGGCGCCGGTCATGAAAGCCACCGCGTCGGACATGGAGTAATCCTTCGGGCGTATCACTGTCAGGCGCTTGCCGAGACGATGAATATGAATTCTATCGGCAACTTCGAAGACATGCGGCATATTGTGCGAAATCAGAACAATCGGAATACCGCGGCTGCGCACATCGAGTATGAGTTCCAGCACGCGGCGGCTTTCCTTGACGCCGAGCGCAGCCGTTGGCTCATCGAGAATGATGACTTTCGATCCGAACGCGGCGGCGCGCGCGACCGCCACGCCCTGCCGCTGTCCGCCCGACAATGTTTCGACGGCCTGGTTGATGTTCTGGATGGTCATCAATCCGAGCTCGGAGAGCTTGTCGCGCGCAATCTTTTCCATCTTCGGACGATCGAGCGTGCGGAAAACCTTACCGACAAGGCCTTCCTTGCGTATTTCGCGACCGAGGAACATGTTGTCGGCGATCGATAGAGCCGGCGACAAAGCCAGATTCTGGTAAACGGTCTCGATGCCTGCCTTACGCGCTTCCATGGGCGAGGCAAAATGGACGGGCTTACCTTCAAGCTTGATTTCGCCTTCGTCAGGGCGCACGGCACCTGAGATAGCCTTGATCAGAGAAGACTTTCCGGCGCCGTTATCGCCAATAACGGCCAAGATTTCCCCTGGATACAGATCGAAATCGGCGTGATCGATTGCAGTGACGCGGCCATAGCGCTTAACGATGCCGCGTGCTGTCAGAAGCGGTTCAACCATTATCTTCCTGCCTTTCTGATCCACTGGTCGACGGCAACGGCCGCAATGATAAGCACACCGATCAAAAGATAGGTCCACTGCACATCGGTACCGAGCAGCCGCAAGCCTAACTGGAACACGCCGACGATCAACGCGCCGAACATCATACCAAGGATGGAGCCACGGCCACCGAAGAGGGAGATGCCGCCGATTACCACCGCGGTGATGGATTCGATGTTTGCGAACTGGCCGACATTGGGCGAAACCGAGCCGACGCGTCCGATGATCGCCCATCCCGCCAGAGCGCAGATGATGCCCGAGATAACGTAGACCTGGATGAGGATCTTCTTGACGTTGACGCCGGACAATTCGGCAGCCGCTGGATCGTCACCGAGCGCGTAAACATACCGACCCCAAGCCGTATGATTGAGAATATACCAGAGCACCGCAACGAGGATCACGGATGCAATCACGCCATAGGTCAGAACGGCGCCCCCAAGACGTATATTCTGGCCGAAGAAATGAAGAAGCGGTGCAACTGTATCGATATCCTGAGAGCGGATCGTCTCATTCGCGGAGATTAGGTAAGTCGTCGCAAGCACGATTTGCCACATGCCAAGCGTCACGATGAATGGCGGAAGCTTGACGCGCGAAATCAGGAAGCCGTTGATGAAGCCGCACAATGCGCCAACAAGAAAACCAAGTGCTACGGCAACCGCCGGAGGCACGCCATAATGAACGACCGACTGCCCCATGATCACCGATGACAGCACCATGATTGCGCCCACGGACAGGTCAATGCCAGCCGTCATGATCACCATGGATTGAGCTGCACCAATGATGCCGGTGATCGCAACCTGCTGCAAAATGAGCGTCAGCGAAAACAGCGAGAAGAACTTGCTTCCCAGCAGGACGCCGAAGATCGCAATCGACATGACCAACACGATCAGGGATACCGCCGAAGGGCTGGCGTGCAGGAAATTCCGAAATTTTTGGAGAGCGCTTTTCTGCTCTTCGAAGGCTGCAACCTCCTTGGAGCTATCTTTCAGGACTGTTTCGTAATCCTGCGGGGCGGCCGTCGTAGGCTTGCTCATGGTGTATCCTCGCGTGTGCTACGGGCCGGACCGACCGGCTCCTCCTGCAACAGCATTCTTATTTTTTCGAAGACAAGCATGCGGACGGGGATTGCTCCCCGCCCTTAACACTTCAACTCAGAAGAGCATCAGCCCCAGCACTTCTTGAGGCCTTCCTTCGTGTCGATCGACTTCACGCCGGAAACAGGCTTGTCGGTGACCAGCGTTACGCCGGTATCGAAGAAGTTCTTGCCTTCGGTTGGCTTTGGCTTTTCGCCAGTGTCGGCAAACTTCTTGATCGCTTCGATGCCGAGAGCGGCCATCTGCAGCGGATACTGCTGTGAGGTCGCACCGATGACGCCTTCAGCGACGTTCTTGACACCTGGGCAACCGCCGTCGACGGAAACGATCAGGACGTCCTTTTCACGGCCGACAGCCTTGAGCGCTTCGTAAGCGCCAGCTGCAGCCGGCTCGTTGATTGTGTGAACGACGTTGATGGTTGGATCCTTCTGGAGAAGGTTTTCCATAGCCGTACGACCGCCTTCTTCGTTACCGTTGGTAACGTCATGTCCGACGATACGCTTGTCGTCTTCGTCACCGATCTTGTTCGGATCCTTCGGATCGATGCCGAAGCCCATCATGAAGCCCTGGTCACGCAGAACGTCGACCGATGGCTGGGACGGGGTGAGATCGAGGAAGGCAACGCGTGCATCGTTGACCTTGTCGCCGAGCGTTTCCTTGGCCCACTGACCAATCAGCTTACCGGCAAGCAAGTTGTCGGTTGCAAAGGTCATGTCGGCAGCGTCGATCGGCTGCAGAGGCGTGTCGAGTGCGATCACGAGGATGCCGGCGTCGCGCGCCTTCTTGACCTGCGAAACAATACCAGCGGTGTCCGAGGCAGCCAGCAGGATACCCTTTGCGCCGTCAGCGATGCAGGTTTCAATGGCTGCAACCTGGCTTTCGCTATCGCCGTCGATCTTGCCGGCATAGGCCTTCAGGTCAACGCCAAGTTCTTTTGCCTTCGCTGTCGCGCCTTCTTTCATCTTCTGAAAGAACGGATTGGAGTCCGTCTTCGTGATGAGGCAAGCGGTTGGATTGGCGGCAAATGCCGGCGCCGAGAAAGCAACGCCAAGCGCAAGCGCACCAAATGCCAATACGGATTTATTCATGGAACCTCCCTCTACGCCCGGCCTTTCCGGGACCGATAAATGCAGCACAGCCTGGATTACGCTCGCTAGACCAGCCTCCTCCGAGCTGCGTGCCGCCATAACGCAGGCATTAATTCTCGGAATCTTGCCTCTTGTCAATAAATAAATCCGGTTGAATTATTAATCTGTTCTGTCATTCTGCATCATTATTGGGCATGGCCGGAAATAGGGAGGAGTGGCCAATGTCGTCTATGATCAGCCGCGGACTGCTTCCGGCATCGTCAATGATGCTGAGCGCAGGAAGCGGCGCAAACCAGATTGGCGTTAGGGCGCACAACGAACGCCTGGTTCTGTCACTCGTCAGACTGCATGGATCACTGTCGAAAGCCGAAATCGCCCGCCGGACGGGACTTTCGGCACAAACGGTGTCAGTCATCATGCGCGCGCTGGAAAACGAGGGATTGCTGTCGCGAGACGCACCAGTGCGCGGCCGGGTGGGACAGCCTTCCGTGCCCATGCGTCTTAATCCCGATGCAGTCTTGTCCTTCGGCGTGAAGATGGGACGGCGCAGTGCCGACCTCGTTTTGATGGATTTTGTCGGCAATATCCGGAAGCAGGTGCGACAGACCTATCCCTATCCTTTGCCGCAGGATTTGCTGTCTTTCATCACGTCGGGAATACATGCCCTGGAAGACGAGCTCGATGACGCGGAGCGACAGAAGATCGCGGGTATTGGCATTGCGGCGCCCTTCGAGCTTTGGAACTGGGAGGAAGAAGTCGGCTCGCCGAAAGGGACGATGGAGGCTTGGCGAGGCTTTGATCTTCAAGCCGAGGTCGCGGCCCGGGTGCCTCACCCCGTTTTCCTGCAAAATGACGCAACCAGCGCCTGTGGCGCCGAATTGGTATTCGGTGTCGGCACCGCTTATCCAGACTTCGTCTATTTCTTTATCGGCTCCTTCCTCGGCGGCGGGATCGTACTGAATTCCAGCATTTATTCCGGCCGCACCGGAACGGCGGGCGCGATCGGCCCTCTCCCGGTTCGCGGCAGCGACGGCCAAACAAAGCAGTTGCTTGAGATCGCATCGATCTTCGTTCTGGAAAACATGCTGCGGGAGCGTGGGATTGATCCGACGCCCCTTTGGTATTCTGCCGATGAGTGGATCGACTTCGGCGAACCGCTCGAACGCTGGATCCAGGACAGTGCCCGCGCCTTGGCCCAGGCAATCGTCGCGGCAGCTTCCATCATCGATTTTTCCGCTGCCGTCATCGATGGCGGCTTTCCCGGCTGGGTCCGAGATCGTCTCGTTCGCGCCACGAGAGACGAGGCTGAACGACTTGATCTTCAAGGCGTCGTCATGCCCGAAATCATCGGCGGGTCCGTCGGAGCGCATGCGCGTTCAATCGGAGGCGCAAGCCTTCCTATTTTCGCGCGGTATCTCACCGATCATACTGTCTTGTTTAAGGAGATTGAACGTGTTGAAGGGAATTAACCCGATCCTGAGCCCTGACCTGCTGGCGCTGCTCAGGGCCATGGGCCATGGCGATGAACTGGCAATCGTGGACGGGAACTATCCCGGCCTTGAGCATGGCCGACGCCTGATCCGTATGGATGGGCATGCGATTGTTCCGGTTCTCGATGCGATCTTGAGCGTGATGCCGATCGACGACTTTGTTCCCGAAGCAATCTTCCGGGCAACCGTCAAAGGGGAACGCGACAAGCTTGACCCGGTCCATGAAGAGATTATCGCCTGCTGCGCGCGTCATGAACCGTCGCAGAGCGTCGTTCCGCTGATCGGAGAAGCCTTTTACGGGCGCGTGCGCGCCGCACATGCCATCATCCAAACCAGCGAACCGCGCCTCTACGCCAATGTCATTCTGCGAAAGGGCGTCATTTATCCGCAGGCCGCCGAGACCGGCAAGACAGATCCGTTTGTCTACTGAGACAGCGCGGATCTTTCGCCAGCCTCACGTCATGTGAGCGGCCTTAAATTTCGCCGGCCGAGGGTCCCCAGACATCCGTCAGTGCAAAGCCTTCGGCCAGCGGGTCGAAAGGATCCAGCGCCAATTGGCTCATACCGAAGGTAAAGCCGCGGCCAGTAATGGTCGGCACAATGGCAGGTCGCCCGGCGACTTCGGTCAACTCGGCCAGTCCCACCTCAAATTGAGAGCCGATGATTGAGCGCGACAGGAAAATGTCGCCGACCTTTGCCTGTCCGCGTGCGTGGCGCGCGGCAAGATTGGCAGAATTACCCGTTCCGCAGGGAGACCTATCCGCGCGGCCGGGCCACATAGTCGTACAAGTTCGGATCGTCCCGTCGGCTTCCACGCTTCTGAACATCACATAGGCGATGCCGCTGATCGCCGGTATTTCAGGATGAACAACGGTCATGCTTTTATTGATGATCGTCTTCAACACCATGCCGGCTTCGACCAATGCAGCGGCATTGGCGCGGTCGATCGTCAATCCGATCTGCGCCACATCGACGAGCGCATAGAAGATGCCGCCGTAGGAAATATCGGCTTTGATCGTGCCCCAGCGCGGCGTTTCGACAGTGACATCAAGCGCATGAACGAAGGACGGCACCATGGTCAACTGGACTTTCTCACAACGACCGTCACGGCAGGTAGCACGCGCCCGGACAAGACCTGCTGCCGTTTCCAGCGTTACGATCGTTTCCGGTTCCTTCATCTCGACGATGCCGGACTCTAACAAAGCGGTGGTGACGCAGATGGAATTGGACCCCGAACTGGCATGCGCCTGGTCAGGCTGAAGAATGATGAAAGCCGCATCCGCCTCCGGATGGCGCGGCGGCACAAGAAGATTGACCGAACCGATCGGCGCGCCACGGGGCTCAAGGCAGACAAACCGCCGCAACTCGTGCCCCTTCGGGTCCGTATTCAGCCAATGCAGTTGTTCGGCAATGCTCTCGCCTGGAATCTTCGGTACGCCGCCTAGAGCGACTCGGCCGATTTCGCCTTCACAATGAACGTCGAGAAGCTGGATCGTGCGCTTCCATCTCATTCCAGTTTACCTCACATCAGCATTGGCAGCACATAGGCCGCAGGTCGTCAGTAGCGGTCGATACGATAGGGCGCGAGGGAAAGCGACGGCTTTTCTTGCAGGATCATATCAGCAACGAGCCTTGCCGTGGTTGCCGACAAGGTCAAGCCTAGATGTCCGTGACCCGTCGCATACCAGAGGTTTGGAACGCGCGATGACGGTGAAATGATCGGGATCGTATCGGGAAGCGCCGGCCGATGCCCCAACCATTCACTGGTGTCTTCAACCTTCAGACCAGGAAGTACGCGTTGGGCATGACGAACGAGGACACGCGCCCGCCGAAAATCGGGAGCAGCCTGAAGGCCGGCAAGCTCCACATTTCCGCCGACACGAATGCCACCCGCTGTTGGCGTTACCATGAAGGCGCGAGCCGGCCAGATGATCGAATATCGCATCGATATGCCCGGCTTCATGATCTGCGTGTGATAGCCGCGCTCCGTCTCAAGAGGAATTGGCTCGCCGACTGCGCGCGCAATCGCGCCGCTATGAACACCCGCGGCGACCACAACATCATCGAATTGCAGGCGTTCACCGTCTTTCAGGATGATCGTACAGCCTTCCGTGGATTTTCCGACGGTTACCACCTCGCCCGATAAGAACCGCGCACCCGCTGCCTGGCCAGCCTCCACCAAGGTAACCACCAGCTTGTAGGGATCACGAATGGACTTGTTATCCGGCAGCAGCACCGCACCGGCGACATGGGCCGATAGCGCGGGCTCGAGGTCACGGATCTCGTCTTTCTTCAGAACCTGAAAATCAAAGCCATACCGGCGCATCAACTCGATATGAGCGCGGTCTGCTGTGAACTCCTCATCCTTTTCATAAATCGCGAGACAACCCTCCTCCGTCATCAGATCGGAGGCGTTGGCAAAGGCGAGCATGCGGCGCAAATCCTCTAGCGCCGGTCTGGTGAGCGCCATTCCCGCATCTTCGATAGCTCGCAGCTGACTTGGACGGCCGGCCGCAAGGAAACGTAGGAACCAGGGCAAGGTTTTCGGTGCATAGGCCGGACGCAACCAAACCGGTCCCTCCGGATCCATCAGCCAGCGTGGCAGTTTGCGCCAGGTCGAGGGTCCGGAGCCTGCAGCAAAATCGAGCGCAATGCTCGCCATATTGCCAAAAGAGGTGCCTCTTCCTGGTGAAGAGCGGTCGATAAGCGTTACCTGTCGACCACGTTTTTGAAGTTCAAGCGCGCATGCCGCGCCAACAATTCCCGAACCGATAACCGCTACGGTCGATCCTGCACCATCAGTCATTCTTCGTTGCCCATGTAGCGATTCTGATACCGCCAGTTCTGATATATCACATGAGAAACAAGAACCAGCGGAATTTTTGTGCGGAACTTCCCGGTAGGAAGCGAGTAGGCTTCGCGCATGTCGTTCCCCGCATTCACGAAGCGACTCCGCTCAGCGGTCGGGCAGTCCCGCATCGACCGTGTCTCCCACCGATCCGGCTGTATTTTCAACCGAACGCCCTAGGCGGCCGATCTGTTCATTGTAGTTGCGACGTGTTCGTGGATCGAAGATTGCAATCGGGGTGCTGACGGCAAGGCTCGTCGCACTGCCGACGGTTTGTGCCGCGCCGAGCGCCACAGCGCCCACGGCTTCACCCAGGCCGACATTGTCCTCGCTAACGGCTTGCCCTGCAATAAGACGATCACCGATCAGACGAACAACTTCAGGACTTTCCGCAAACTTGCCGTGGTTCAGCCTGTCCCCGGTTTTGAGCTTCGTCAGATCGAGTACCGTGATTCCCGCGCTTTCGAGCTTGCTGCGATAGGGTTCGACGGACGGATCAATTTGCCCGAGGCGATCGACACTTCCGGAAATCCGACGTGACAAGGCCAATGCCCTATCATCCCTCGACACAAAAAGCGTGAAATGCGGCTTGTCCTTGCCGAGGCTTGCAAATTGGCGCCCAAACACATCAACATCGATATCAGGGGAAGCCAAGATCACGTTGGAGATTTTAGGCGCAACGCGTCCATGACGGATCGCCATTTGTCGCAGCGCCTCCACTGTCAGCCATGTTCCCATGGAATGCGCCATAACCGTAATCTCTCCCACAGCAGGATTGTCCGCTGTGCGGGTCAGCAGCTCCTCAAGAGCGTCACGGGAATAATTGGTGCTTTCCTTGTCGTAATTATAATCGAAGATGCTGCCGCGCGACGGCCAGGTGAAAACCACAGGCGCAACGTCGGCATGAGAATCATGCACGATTTGCGCAAAGCGATAGACGGCATCCTCGTAGAGATTGTTGAACCCGTGAACGAAAATTAATACGCGGCGGTTCTTCGGTACCTTGCGCTTTAGCCATTGTTCGCCGGCTTTCTCGCCGCTCAGCGGATCGACGGAGACTGTGACGAAGTCCTTCTGCGGATTGGCTGGCAAACGCCGAGGCCACTGCACTTCGCCGATCTTCCTGTTTGCGTCTGGTGGCAGTGAAACCGTAACCGCATTAACCATCAGGCCCGTGCCGCGTTCGCCTGAAAATAAAATCGCCGGATCTGAGTCGGGCGCTCGCGTTGTTGCCACAAGCAGATCGACGAGTGATGTGCCTTTGGCGGCTTCACCCGTCGGCTTCATGACGCCAATCAGATGCCCGCAGGCGCCGAGAAGGAGTGCGCAGAGAGCCACGGCGGCCACTCGGCATCCCATTCGCAGTTTGGCCGTCATGTGATGCCTCGATCCGCTCTGCCCCATGCTCGGCGCGCTACATAAAGCGAACCGGGCATTTTTCAAACAGGATGATGCGTTGACGGCTGCTCTATCGCAAGGACTTCCTTCATCCGCAGCAGGCGTATCAATCCAGTTTTCAGCTGAGCAAAAAAGAAAAGAGCCCGATGCGGGAGGAGGTGCATCGGGCTCTGATTCTGACTGACAACTGGGAGGAGGAGTGTTGCCAGTCCATGTGAGCGCGTTGGGAGGAGGATAACGCTGCTTACAGGCGTAATATGTACAGGCTGCAGCACGAGGGTTCCAGACGCAATACCGCAAGGCAGCAATGCATATCCGACATAACTCTCGGCGCTTTCCGTTTTTGCAGCCTTTTAAATAGGCAGATTTTAGACTTCGGCCGTGGACGGACGGCTGAATGTCCTCATTTCGCTTTTTGGAACGCGTCCCTTCCTTCTTTATCTAGCGCTTGGAATTGTTCGTCTGTCAGCGAGATCTCCGCTGCTTTCATGTTCTCTTCCAGATGCGAGGCTTTGGATGTTCCTGGGATAGGGAGCATAACGGGGCTGCGCTTTAAGATCCATGCAAGCGCAATCTGCGCCGGGGCAGCATGATGTTCGTCAGCAATTCGGCTCAAGAGCGTACCGGGCTTGGCGAGTTCGCCCGCTGCGAGCGGGAACCAAGGAATGAAACCAATTCCCTTTGCTTGGCAGTAATCCAAAACCTCTTCACTGGTGCGGTCCACCAAATTGTAGCGATTTTGAACGGTCGCAACCTTGAAGTAGCGGGACGCCGCTTCGATTTCGGCTACTGAGACCTCACTGAGGCCAGCATGCCTGATGATCTTGTCATCGATCAAGGACTTGATGGCATCGAATTGTTCGTCCGCGGGAACCTTCGGGTCGATGCGGTGTAACTGCCAAAGGTCGATTTGCTCAACTCCAAGATTGCGAAGGCTCTTGTGCGCCTGCTGGATAAGATATTCTGGACGACCGACGGGCAGCCATTTCTCAGGCCCATGGCGGGTCAAGCCGCCCTTGGTCGCGATGACGATCCCATTATATGGATGAAGCGCTTCTTTAATCAGCCATTCGGAGATATCAGGGCCGTAGGAATCGGCTGTATCGACGAAGTTGACACCAAAGTCCCGTAGTTTCTTCAAGGTACGGATGGACTCGTCATGATCTGCCGGCGGCCCCCAGATCCCCGGCCCGGTGACGCGCATAGCACCGAAGCCGAGACGATTGATCTTAAGATCACCACCGATGTGAAACGTGCCTGTTTTGCCTGCGTAATCTTCGGACATAAGCACCCTTTCCGCTTCGATCGAAGCTGCTGAAGGACTTCGCGATCGCCGCTTGGCGAATTCGAGGTCTTCACATGGTGCATTCTTCCAGAAGGGCAAGACGTATATTGACTACCTCAACGCAACCAGCATCCCGAGAAAGAATGCAATGCAGTCCTTCGATCCACGCCCTGAAGGTGTGATCTTCTATCGCGATTAGGGCAACATTGAAGGTGAATACGAGAGCGCGCTATTGCGAATAATAGGCGCGATAACCTTCCGAGGACAAACAAGCGGTATATTGACGGCGGGCAGCGGCCTGCGCTGTTGCATCGGCCTGCAAGGGATCTTGGCTTACGTAGCCAGTCATTTGCGCACGCAGCTTATATTGGCTCTTGGCCTCATCGAACATCGAATTGCCTTCGGCAATGCAAAGGCTATGCGCGACCAAAGGAGGATTGACAGGGGTTCCAACCGGCACAAGGATCGGCGTATTGGCTCGGTCAATACAGCCGGCCATAGAGGTGGACACAACCACGACAGCCAAAAGACGGCTGAACCCGATTCTCATTCTAAATCTCCGGCGTCGGGACGTTAAACATCTTCCCAACCGACGCGCGGACGTTCTAAAGCGCGAATATTGCGCCAAGCTATCGCATCACTCAGCCATGATACCTCATGGCTGTACACCATCTTGTTACTTGACCATCGAGGTCTCGACGGTTTCGTTCCCTGCGGTTTGCATTGTTTCTTGCGGAATAGCGGCAATGAAAAACATCGTAAAGATATACATTGCGAATAACGTGGATACAGCCACAGTCTTTGAAATCATCGAATCTCTCCAGTTTCTGTATTCTGAACATAGGCTGAACGCGCCGAGAAAGCGACCCTTCCTGAACAGTTTTCTGAACGGGAGATGAACAATAACTTGTGAGAGGCCATTTTAACGATATTTTTACAACACTTCTGCGGGCAAAGGCGCTTCCGAGGACTGCAAAACGCAACCGCCGCGTGGCGAAGCAGCGATTTCCCTGACAAAACCGCACTAGTGTCTTTCCAAGTCGGCGTCGGTCAACGTCTTCAAGAAAGCGACAACATCGTCAATTTCAGAATCAGTGAGAGCCGGTTGTCCCTGAGGTTTGCGGCCGAAAGGAGGATCCTGATTGATATTTTTCCAATATTGTTCGGGAAGATCGTTGTAAGAGCGCGCGCTTCCGTCGGCGTTTTTGCCATACCAGCGGCCCGGATCGGTATCGCGCGTCGCATAAAATGCCACGGCATCACGCAGCGAATGAAAAACGCCATTGTGGAAGAAGCTCTTTTTCAAGGCGACATTTCTTAAGCTCGGCGTGCGGAAGAGCCCGCAATATTCCGGCCGGTCCTTGAAGTCCGTTCGGTACGGACCGCACAGACCAAGATCATAATAAGCCGTATCGGCATTGGCTGGAATGGCTGGATTGCGCGGGACCGCGAGCGAAAGGTACCCAAAATCCGAGAATTGCGGGGGGCTACCGTCATTGGCAATTTCGCTGACATGGCAGCTCGAACAATTTCCCTTGTTTTCATCCTGAAAGAGTTGAAGCCCATGCAGCTCCTGCTGCGTCAGGATCGGCTTTCCCGCCAGCCACTGATCATAACGGCTGGAATAGGGATAAAAGTCTTTGGGACTTTCCTGAAAAGCATCGAAAGCCTGAAGAGCTGCAGAAAAGGCGTCATCGGGTCTTTTAAAGATGCCGTCCCCAAAGAGCGCGGCCATCTCATCGGCATACGAGGATTTCGAGAGCGTCTCTGCCACCGCCGCTTTGTTCTTGTTCGCCATTTCGAATGGCGACAGGAGTGGAATAGCGGCTTGCGCCGTGCGGCTATCCGCCCTGCCATCCCAGGTCAGGCCGCCAGTGGGGCCGTTATCGACACTCTCATCGGCTTCATCTTCCGACTCGAAGTAGTGCTCCGTGAATTGCGGGACGGCCTGGAGATAGCGAAGAGAGGGTATGGCGCGGTTGCCCGGCAGATGCAGGTCAGGGCCACCAAATTCGATAGGGCCTGCATCGGGCGATCCAAATGCATGAGCTGGATCGTGGCAGGATGCGCAGGATTGCTGTCCTGATGCGGAGAGGGCCGGATCGAAGAACATCTTGCGACCGAGTTCTGCCAGTGCAGCGGCACGTTTGAAAGCGTCCTGACGCGACATCGGCCCAGGGTTGATACCTTCACCCTGGCCTGCATGCCCGATAGGCACATAGGAAAAGACAAGAATGGCAACGAAAGCGGGCAAAATGCCCGCAATGAGAAAGGCTCTTGCTGACATCGACATGGCGACTTTCGGAAATGGCATTTTATCAAATCGTTCCTGCTCGAATGATCTAGCCAGAAAACCGGCATTCGGTCATGATCTTCGGCAAGCGGAGCGACAAATTGATGACAGCCCTTTTTGGTTATTTCTTTGTCACAAAGCTGACAGGCATCGCGACTATGCCTGTGCCCTATGCGGCGCCGGCGCGCATGCCTCACGACGACGACCGCTCATTGCCCCACTTTACGAGGTCGTTCATGACAATACTTCAACGCATTTCTCACTGTCTGATCGCCGGTACGGCTTGCCTGTCACTGCCCGTCACTTATGCGCAGGCGGCCCCGGCCGGCTACGACAAGATCGATACTGTCGTCGTGATCTATGCCGAAAACCGCAGCTTCGACAATCTCTACGGACATTTCCCCGGGGCGGACGGCCTCGACAATCTTTCCGCGGATGCAAGCAAGCAGCTTGATCGCGATGGAAAGCCGCTAAGCGAACTGCCTCCCGTCTGGGAGGGTCTCACTGCTAAGGGCGTGACGCCCGCCGTCACAGAGGCGCAGAGTGCGCACCTGAGCAACGTGGCGTTCGGCATCGATGACCCCAAGGGTTTTGCCCAGCCTCTTTCCGTGACAACGCGTGACCTTTGGCATCGCTTCTATCAAGAGCAGATGCAGATCGACGACGGAAAGAACGACAAGTTCGCGGCCTGGGCCGATTCCGGAGGCCTCGTCATGGGTCATTACGACGGCGCCAATCTTCCGATGTGGAAGGTAGCACAGAAATATGTTCTGGCCGATCACTTCTTCCAAGCCGGCTTTGGTGGATCGTTCTTCAATCACTTCGAATTGATCTGCGCTTGCGCGCCTTTCTATCCAAATGCGGACAAAAGCCCGGCAAAGGATTCGATCGCCGCTGTCGAAGCGGATGGAAAAACACTCAAGGTTGCGACAAACTCGCCACCATCGGCCTTGGGCGGCGTGCCCAAGTTCGTCCAGGACGGCAACCTGACGCCGGACTTCTATGCCGTCAACACCATGCAGCCTCCCTACCAGCCAAGCGCCAATGCGCCGGCTGAGGGCGGTGACAAAGCGTTCGCGGATCCGGCCAAAGCAACCACACTACCCCCGCAGACGGAGGCCACCATCGGAGACCTTCTCAGTGCCAAGGGCATCGAGTGGGCTTGGTATAGCGGCGCATGGCAAGCGACCCTCGATGGGAAAAACGCCAAATCTGCGCCGAACTTCCAGTTTCACCACCAGCCCTTCAATTACTTCGCAGCTTACGCCCCTGGAACGCCCGCCCGCGCGGAACATCTGAAGGATGGCGGCCTTGATGGCGTCTCCTTCATCAAGGATATCGATGCCGGGAAACTTCCCCCCGTGACCTTCTACAAGCCGCAGGGGAACCTCAACGAGCATTCCGGCTATGCCGACGTGAAGAGCGGCGACGAACATCTGGCAGATCTGATCTCACATCTCGAAAAGAGCCCGCAATGGCCGCATATGCTCGTCGTCGTCACCTATGACGAAAATGGCGGCTACTGGGACCATGTCGCGCCGCCAAAAGCAGATCGCTGGGGTCCAGGCAACCGCATTCCCGCGATCATCGTTTCACCTTACGCAAAGGCGGGAACGGTCGACCACACCCAATATGACACGACGTCGATCATTCGCTTCATCACGGCACGTTATGATCTTCCGGTACTTCCGGGCGTCGCACTGCGCGATAAGGCTCTTGCCGAAAATCACGAGCCACCCATGGGCGACCTGACTGCCGCACTCGATCTATCGAAGTAGTGACCAAAAAAGGAGGCGCGCCTTTGCCCGCCTCCTTCTACGCCGGAGCGTTGCTTTTCTATCCGGCACAATTATTGTCGCTATCTGGGCGAAAGCTTAAGACGCCTTGATAGAAGATATTTCACGAGGAGGATTGGACATGTTCTTCTTGCGCACACAACTGATGCTGCTTTTGGTCGTGTGGCTCGGCGTCAATCCGATTGCTGCTCAAGGCCTTCGGGCATCCACGGCCTTCGAGATAGGGCCGTGGACCGGATCGCCGGTCGAAAATGACGAGGATCATGGGTGCTCAATGTCGATGAAGGTCAGTGCCAAGGCGCTTCTGATGGTTTATGCAAACCGCAACGAAGCTTTCACGATTAGCCTTCGCAACGAAACTTGGAATTTCAAAAAGAACGATAAGATAGATGGTGCGCTTCTGTTCAACGGCTCGCGCTATCCCCTTAGCTCAATAGAAGTTACAAACCCGAAGGTCCTGACGCTTCACGACGGCGCGGAAGAAGAAGGACCAGAATCACTCTTCCGCAAAAGCTCAACCGTGGAATTTCGATTGGGAGATGAGCGGATTATAGCAAAGCTGAGAAAATCTTCAGCCGCGGCCGATGCGCTTTGGGCTTGTGCTGAGCGGAAGTAAGCAGGCGGACAGAGAGGGTTGCCCCCTCGAAGCCAGTCACTTTGATAAGAGTCACATGAGAGAATGGCGCACCCGAAGAGATTCGAACTCCTGACCCCCAGATTCGTAGTCTGGTGCTCTATCCAGCTGAGCTACGGGTGCGTCTGCAACCAAGTCGTCTTGCTTGCGTGGGCGGTTCTCTAAAGCGTCCTTTGGGCGAATGCAAGTGCCAATTTGGAAAAAAGCGGTTTCTTTTTCCTAAGAGGCCTTCGATGGGTAGTTCTCAATTTTCCCGAACAGAACGAATGCGATAATCGTCGAGGGATACCGGCCGATCGGGGATTTCAATGCGAAAACGCGTGCCGGCGGAGGGCTTTTCAACCAGAGCAATCGTGCCGCCATGGGCCAGGATCAGCTCACGTGCAATAGCAAGTCCCAAACCGGTTCCACCCGAACGCGCTGCGCCTCGAAATGCCTCGAAGAGGTTTTGACGTGCCTTGGCTGGCATTCCCGGCCCTGTGTCATCGACGATGATGCTCACGACACTTCCGGTACGATGCGCTGCCACTGTGATGCGGTTTTCCTCAGGTGGCGTCCGGCCTGGGGCGGTGAGCGCCTGAACCGCATTTCGGCACAAATTGTGGATGACGCGAAAAAGCTGCTCAGAATCGGCATCAAGCTCAAGGTCCGGCGCAATATCCATGACGAACTCGATCCCGCTCTGCGGCTCAATAGCCAGCATATCCCGCACCTCGTGCACCAGGTCATGCAGCTTCAGGCGCTTTCGGCGCGGCTCGGATTCGTTCGCCTTGCCGTAAGACAGAACCTCCGTCGTATAGCCGACTGCGCGATCGATCGTGCGCAGCAGCTTCGGCGCGAAATTCTTCACAACGGGATCGTCGACGCCAACCAAGCGGTCGGACATCAACTGTGCCGAGGCCAGGATATTGCGCATGTCATGATTGATCTTGGAGACGGCAAGGCCAAGGGCCGCAAGATTCTTTTGCTGCTTCAGTGTCTTTTGTAATTGCCCCTGCATCGCCGCGAGATGGCGCCCTGCCACGGACAGCTCGTCATGACCCTCATCCGGCACGAAGATGTGCCTCGGATCCTCCGGATCTCCAGAGAAGGACTGGATGCTGCGCGTCAAGCGGCGGATGGGCCTGATCAGGATGCTGTTCAAAGCAAAGAAGATCAAGATACCCGTAAACAGGCAGATCATGACGGAGATGAGAAAGACGTTGCGCGAGTAGATCAGCATGGACCTGCGCAGTCTTTCGTCCTTCATCAGGATCTCGACGGTCGTCGCACTGTCCTGGACAGGGCCGTAAACCCGGATAATCCGATGGCCGCCGAAGACCAGTGTGTCCAGCGCATCGCCGATGGCGGTCATCAGCGGAACGTCGCTCAGGTCATATTGCTGATCGACCGAATTCGGCATTTCTCCGCTCATGGCAAGCAGGCGTGCCGTGCCATCTTTGCGCAGCACGATGGCCTTCGTACCGGTCGCCTCCAAGGTTTCCTTCTGGAGATAACGAGGCAGTTCCACCGGCTGGAGCCCATCGATGACGATGGCAGCAGCGGCAGCGGCGTTCAGCTTGTCGTTCAACCACCGCAACCGCATATTGGCGACGGAAGGGAAGAAGAACAGAACTTCGGCAAGCATGATGCAGATGACCGTCAGCCAAAGCAGCTTCCCGGACAGGCCTGCAAAACGACTGGGGCGGCATCCCTGAGCTGCAGTGCTCTCGGCTTCTTCGCTTTGTATATGCACAGCGCGGCATCTCTCATTGAGCCGAAGCAAAACTTGTCGGTGTGAGACAGGATTATAACGTTTGCTTTGCGAGTTTCAAACGACTTTACGCGTCCGCGCATCGTTTGGATCGCAGTCCTTCCGAGGCTCGCAGTTCCCACCCGGAGCGGCGCACGACATCGGGACATTGTTTAAGAGGAAGCCAATCAACAAAGTTGCGTCTTCCGTCATTTCTTCTGCGCGCCCTGCCTGGCGCGCAGCTGTCTTTAACCCAGCATATGCTTATACGTCAGGCGACCTTGTCATATGCGCGCACAGATGATCCCATTTTCCGATGATTTGAAGCGGCGTGGTGAGCACCCCCCACTTCTTCAGCAATCCGGAAGCGCTGGACGAGGCCGCTCAGACGCTGCGCATCAGCAGAGAGTTTATGGATCGCAGCTGAGGTCTGCTCGACCATGGCGGCATTCTGCTGCGTGACTTGATCCATTTGGTTGGCTGCATCGCCAACTTCCTTCAGTCCTGTCACCTGCTCGCGGGTTGCGGTTGCGATTGACTGAATGTCGTCGTTGATGGCGTTGACGCGACCACCGATTTCGGTCAGCACCTCTCCGGTCTGTTGAACCAGACGCACGCCAGCCTGCACCTCATCTCCCGATTTGACGATCAGCGTTTTGATGTCTTTTGCAGCAGTTGCCGAACGCTGAGCCAGCTCGCGCACCTCCTGGGCGACGACGGCAAAGCCCTTTCCGGCCTCGCCCGCACGCGCCGCTTCCACACCCGCATTGAGCGCAAGAAGATTGGTCTGAAATGCAATTTCGTCAATTACGTTGATGATCTTGCTGATCTCACGCGATGCATTTTCAATACGCTCCATTGCTTCGATGGCATCATGCACGACGACGCGCGAACGTGTTGTGTCCTGCTTGGCGGCAGCCACCATCTTGCTTGCCTCCTGCGCACGATCCGTAGAGCCGCGAACGCCCGTCGTGATCTCTTCCAGAGCCGCAGCCGTTTCCTCCAGTGCCGCCGCCTGCTGCTCGGTACGACGCGCGAGGTCGTCGCTGGCCATACGCAACTCGTCGGCACCGAGCGTGATGGTGCCCGTCGTTTGTTGCACTTCGCTGACAACCATGCTCAGCGTGCGCAGAGCATTGCCGACATTCGACTGAAGCTCTGCAAAAGCTCCTTGGAAGGTACCCGCCATCTTGTCGCTAAGGTCACCGTCGGAAACGCGGGCCATCACACGACGAACTTCTTTTAATCCACTATCGACGCTCTCAAGAAGTGAATTGACGTTAGCGGCAACGCGGTCAAGGTTTTCTTCGCCGTAGCGTTCTTCAATGCGTTTATCGAAATTTCCGGCAACGGCGGCCGCGACGA
The DNA here is from genome assembly GCF_037199735.1 of Oryzifoliimicrobium ureilyticum. Lineage (NCBI taxonomy): Bacteria > Pseudomonadati > Pseudomonadota > Alphaproteobacteria > Hyphomicrobiales > Rhizobiaceae > Oryzifoliimicrobium > Oryzifoliimicrobium ureilyticum. The sequence continues at coordinate 42,162 of NZ_JBBBVQ010000006.1, forward strand.
CGCTTTCAAGGCTCGCCTGCAGGCGGGTGCTTTTTGCATGCAAGACCGTTTCGGCGGCATGCAGACGCTGGTTTTCCGAACCGTTGGATTTGAACACGCGCACGGCGGCAGACATTTCGGCAATCTCATCGACGCTGCTCGCCTCGGGCAGTTCGACATCAAACCTTCCAGCTGCCACAGCCTTGATCGCATCGATCATATGATTGATCGGTCTGCTCAACTGGCGAGACGCTATATAAAGACCGAAGCCCAGGCCACCGAAGGTACCGAGGGCACAGACGGACAGGACGATCCAGAAAATGCCATCGCGGAAGTCGCCCATGTCGTCGACAATAACGGCAAGCTGATCCTTATCAGCTTTCACAATCGTGTCGATCTCGCCCTGGAACGCCTTCCTATTGGCGCGGTTTGCTTCATTGTTTCCTTGAACGGCCGCAGCGGCAGGATTCACCTCCGTGGCGAGCCTCGCCGTTTCAAGACGGAACGCCTTAAATTCTTGCGCGCGCGTCGTCATCTTCCGAAATTCAGGCATTTGGTCGTCAGGCACGATCTTGGTCCAGGCACCGATCGTCTCATCGATGCTGCCGAGAGATGTTTTCAGACCTTTCGCAAACTGTGTCGCGTCGGCACTCGTCGCCGATGCGTAAATGCCACGCGCATCCATGACCACCGCCGTCACCAAACGGTTCATGTGCTCGCCGTAGTACACTCGCTCCGACGCACGCTGATAATCAGTGAGTTTTTCATCATATTGGCGCAGCGCGTAAAGAGCAGTCGCGCCTGTTGCCAGCACAACCGCAGTCAACGCGGCTACCAACATGTTTATTTTTCCGCGAATTCTCAATTTATTCCTCCCAACGCGCACCCAAATGCACTACGATCCTTCCATGGTCGCTAATAAAACTTAAGATCATATTGAAACATCCGCCTGGCCGCGGACAAGCGCCGACGTTCCAGCGCTGTAAGCAATAATTGACTTTATGGCTTTTCGTCCCTATAAGCCGCCGCACGTTCGGTCTGGGCTTTAAGGCCAGCTTCCGTGCGACAACAACGCTCCTTGCAAATTGCAAACTTAAGAAGGGCCGCACTCCGCGGTGTTTAAATAAATGAAGCGTACCTACCAACCCTCGAAGCTTGTTCGCAAGCGTCGCCATGGTTTCCGTTCTCGTATGGCAACCAAAGGTGGCCGCAAGGTCATCGCAGCTCGCCGCGCACGCGGCCGCAATCGCCTGTCGGCTTAATGCCGGATTGCCCGATTCATTATGGCGGGCGATGAGACGATAGATACTGGAAGCACAACTGCCGGGCGGCTGAAAAGCCGCCCGCAGTTTCTTGCTGTCCGCAATGGACATAGGCGCTCCGGGAAGTATTTCCTTCTTGAGGTTCTCGATCGCAAAGATTCAGATCCCCAACCCCGCGTCGGATTCACCGTCACAAAGAAGCATGGCAATGCCGTCGAACGCAATCGCATGCGCCGCCGGCTTAAAGAAGCCGTGAGACTGAAGGCTGCATTTGCAATGCAGCCCGGACACGACTATGTGGTGGTCGCGCGCAGGGACGTGCTGAGCGCATCCTTTGAAGAATTGGCCAACGAGCTTGTAGCGCGCGTGGCCGCCAAGCCGAAACAGGGGCGGTCGCAGACCGATCGCGCCAGGAACGTATAGATGCAAAACAATCGCAATTATTTCATTGCTATCGCCCTGTCTGTGCTCATCGTCTTAGCCTGGCAGTTTTTCTATATGAACCCGAGGCTTGAGGCTCAACGCCGGGCTCAGGAAGCGCAACAGGCGCAAAAGCAAACGCAGCAGAGCGAGCAGGTGGCCAAGACACCCGCGCAAACAGCTGCCTCGCCAGCGGGTGCGACGCCATCGGGTGTCGAAGCCCAGGCGCAAGCTGCGCGCGTACAGATCGATACGCCCGCGCTGGCAGGCTCCATCAATCTTGCTGGCGCACGCCTCGATGACCTGAAGCTGAAGGGCTACCACGAGACCGTCGACAAGACGAGCCCGATCATTACGCTGTTCAGTCCGGCCGATACGAAAGACGCCTACTTCAGCGAAATCGGCTATATCGGCGACGCCTCCACGGGAAGCGTCCCTAGCTCGGCCACGGTCTGGACGGCCCCAGAGGGCGCGAAACTCACAGATAAGACCCCTGTGACGCTGACCTATAAGAATGACAAGGGCGTCACCTTCACGCGCACGATTTCAGTCGATGACCGCTACATGTTTACCGTGGTCGACAAGATCGAAAACGCCGGTTCGGCGCCTGTGGCGCTGTCGAACTACGGTCGCGTCACACGCTACAATAAGCCCGTCACGCCATCGACTTATGTTCTCCACGAAGGCTTCATCGGCGTCATCGGCTCTGATGGCTTGATTGAAAGCAAATATACTGCGGTTGAAAAAGAGGCGGTTACGCCCGCCAAGAGCAGCGGTGGTTGGCTTGGCATTACCGACAAGTACTGGGCTGCGACCATCGTTCCACCGCAGCAGACCGCCTATGATGCTCGCTTCTCACATTTCACGGATGGCCAACCGCGCTATCAGGCAGACTATAAGCAGGATGCCGTGACCGTGGCGCCGGGCCAGTCGGTCGAGTTGAAAAGTCTCGTCTTCGCGGGCGCAAAGGAAGTTCCGGTCATTGACCGTTACGAAACGCAGTATCAGATCCCGCGTTTCGACCGACTGATCGACTGGGGATGGTTCTACTTCCTGACCAAGCCGATGTTTAAGCTGATGGACTTCTTCTTCCGCTACTTCGGCAATTTCGGTGTTGCGATCCTGTTGACCACGATCGTCGTCAAGGCACTCTTCTTCCCGCTTGCTTCCAAGCAGTATGCCTCCATGGCAAACATGAAGCGCGTTCAGCCGAAGATGGAGGAACTGAAGGCCAAGTTCGGCGATGACCGAATGGGACTGCAGCAGGCCATGATGCAGCTTTATAAGGAAGAAAAGATCAATCCGGTTGCTGGTTGTTGGCCAATCGCCCTGCAAATTCCGGTGTTCTTCTCGCTCTATAAGGTCATCTACATCACCATCGAAATGCGTCACGCGCCGTTCTTTGGATGGATCAAAGACCTTTCTGCCCCAGACCCGACTTCGATTATCAACCTGTTCGGTCTTCTGCCATTCGATGCGCCAACTTTCCTGCATCTCGGCATCTGGCCGTTGATCATGGGCGTTACAATGTTCCTGCAGATGCGCATGAACCCGACCCCGCCGGATCCGACACAGGCGATGATCTTCAACTGGATGCCGCTTGTGTTCATGTTCATGCTGGCGAGCTTCCCGGCTGGTCTTGTGATCTACTGGGCTTGGAACAATACGCTGTCGGTCATCCAGCAGTCACTCATCATGAAGCGCCATGGCGTGAAGATTGAGCTTTTCGACAATGTGAAAAAGATGTTCCGACGAAAACCGGCGACAAGCAAATGATGTCAGGCCCTGCTTCGGCAGGGCCTTCTTTTTTGGCTTGGCGACATTCCTGCGGCTAGCGTCCCGCCCTCAAGGAAGGCAAGCTGAAAACCTGTTGGTTGACAAAACGTCCCAGATTGTTGATCCCAACCTTAAGACTGCAGAAGCGTGAAGTGCAATGAGCGAAAGCAACGACAAACCTCTGTTCGGCAGACCATGGATTTTCATTCGTGGCGTGCCCGGCATGCATTTTTTGCCGCCGGAAGGACCACCGGAGATCGCCTTTGCCGGCCGATCCAATGTCGGTAAGTCTTCCCTCATCAATGCCCTTGTCGGGAAAAAGGGCCTGGCGCGGACATCGAACACGCCTGGAAGAACACAGGAACTAAACTACTTCGTGCCGGACGGGTATTCGGGGGAAGAGGGCGACCTGCCGCCGATGGCACTGGTGGACATGCCCGGTTACGGCTATGCCCAGGCCCCGAAGGAGCAAGTCGACAATTGGACGAAGCTGGTCTTTGATTATCTGCGCGGCCGCGTCACTTTGAAGCGCGTCTACGTGCTGATCGACAGCCGTCACGGCATCAAGAAGAATGATGAAGAAGTGCTCACGCTTCTCGATAAAGCTGCGGTTTCCTACCAGATTGTTTTGACGAAAACGGATAAGATCAAGGCTGGTGCAGTACCGCATCTGCTGGCCGCGACAACAGAAAAAATCCGGAAAAGGCCGGCTGCCTATCCTCAGGTGCTTGCGACATCGTCTGAGAAAGGAAACGGTCTCGACGAATTACGTGAGGCTATTGTCGAAACAGTCGCGCCTTAACAAAGCGCCGTTGTATCGGACCGGGTATTCAAGACGCTACGATACTGAAAAATCGCTTCGATCCGTTATGGGGTAAATGCTGATATCGAGATGCGCTCCGGGGAACGGAGCGCATCCTTTATTTGTGAGAACCAGAAAATCAGGCAGCCTTAGCTTTTCGGCAGCAGGACCTTGTCAACCACGTGGATCACGCCGTTCGACTGCTTCACGTCAGCGATTGTCACATGGGCCGTTCCACCGCTTTCGTCCGTCAGCGTGATCTTGCCTTTATTCTCCTTGGCCTTCACAACGCAGCCACCGACCGTCTTGACATCGTATTCGCCGCCGCCGTCTTTGATCATTTTGTCGAGGGCTTTGGACATGACATCGCCGGCCACAACATGGCAGGTCAGAATCTTCGTAAGCTTGTCCTTGTTCTCAGGCTTCAACAGCGTGTCTACCGTGCCCTTTGGCAGGGCAGCAAAGGCTTCGTCTGTCGGGGCAAATACCGTGAAAGGCCCCTTCCCTTCCAAGGTGGAGACAAGGCCGGCAGCTTTCACGGCTGCAACAAGCGTCTTATGATCTTTCGAATGAGATGCATTTTCTACAATATTCTTCGTCGGGTACATGGCAGCGCCGCCGACCATCGGATTCTTGGCTTGTGCGGCTGCGCCAACGGCGACAGACAGAGCCAGACCAAGTGCCACTGTGCGTAGGGTTGAGAATTTTTTCATTACTATCTCTCCTCTAGACGACCGGCCCACCGCTCAAAATGCGTGACCGGACATGCGATGTACGGAAGAGGAGAGAAATTGGTTTCGCCGAAATCAGAGTTTTTTTGTCGCACCGCTTGCGATCACTGGTCCTGTCGGCTGGCCCGTTGGCGATCCACCGAAAGGTTCTAGACTGATTGCGAGCGTAGCTCCTTCAGAAATCGACTGGCGCAACTCGTTGGGCACGATTAGTTCACCGTTCTTGCCGGACTGGAAAACACCGAGCGACTTCGGCTTCCCATCGCTCGGGACAAGCCACAACTCCAGCGATTTTTCTTCGGGCCTGCCGGAGGCGACGGGAACAATACGTATCAATCCATTACGGTCATCATAGGAGGCGCGTAGGCTGACACCGCTCTGCGTAGACGAGAGATCGGCGACCATAGGCATCCGGACGGTGCTGCGCACACCAGGCGTCACCGTGAACAACAGCGCGCCAAGCGCGACAGACAATGATGCAAATGCCAGGGCACGCCAAAAAATGATGGAACCCCAAAGACCACCCCTAATCGACGACGACATGGCATCGCTGAACAACCGCGTCTCGATCCGACGAAAAGCTTCCTTGGAGGGGTACGCGTGGCTATATTCCTCATTCATCGAGGAGAGATTTGCCTCCCAACGGCCGACGATGGCGGCGAATTGACGGTCACGCCGCATACGCTCTTCGACGACGCGCCGATCCTTGAAAGACAGAACGCCAAGCACGTATTCCCCGGCAAGGACCTCGTCTCGGGATCGATCTCCTTTGCTTCTATCGGGCGTCGTCATCGTTCCATGCACTCTCTCAGCTTCAAAAGGCTGCGCCGCAGCCACGTTCTCATCGTATTCAACGGAACTGCGAAACGATCGGCCAGTTCCTGATAGCTCAGTCCATCAACATAAGCCATTTTTACCGCCGCGGCTCTATCAGCTTCCAACTCTTGCAGGCATGTGTCAATGCGCCTTGCATCATCGCGATGAAGCGCAGTTTGCTCCGGATCAAGGGCGGGTTCCTTGACATCGATCGCCTCGTCCAACTCGTCATGCACTGGCCTTCTCGCACGCAGAAGATCGATGGCATGATTGCGCGCTATGGCGCCAAGCCAACACGTCGCTCCGCCCGTGGCTTCAGAAAAGCGACCTGCGCGCTGCCAGATGCGAACATAAACTTCCTGAACCGCCTCTTCGGCATCGGCTCTATCCTTCAAGATACGAAGGCATATTCCGAAAAGTTTCGGGCTTGTGACATCATAAAGGGACTTAAACGCGGCACGATCGCCCAAAGCGATGCGTGCAATAAGCTCCGCGGGATCGGCATTGCCGGCCATCCACAACTCCCATCAAACTCAGCAAGGCGGGATACCGCCCTTTCCTCTTATACAAAAACTTCTCGTCCCCGGATTATTCCATCTGTCAAAAACTTGCGATAAAAGGCGCAAAACGAGACGAGGATGTCGATGAACCAGGCCGAAAGCGAAACGCAAGCACGTCTTCTCGCACAGGCGCTTCCCTTTATGCAGCGCTATGAAAATAAGACGATCGTGGTGAAATATGGCGGTCATGCCATGGGTAATCCGGATCTCGGACGAGCCTTTGCGAGCGACATCGCGCTGCTCAAGCAATCCGGAGTCAATCCCATCGTTGTTCATGGCGGCGGTCCGCAAATCGGCGCGATGCTGAATAAGATGGGAATTGAATCGAAGTTCGAAGGCGGCCTCAGGGTCACCGATGCCAAGACGGTCGAGATCGTCGAAATGGTGCTGGCAGGGTCGATCAACAAGGAGATCGTTGCCCTGATCAATCAGACCGGGGAATGGGCGATTGGGCTCTGCGGCAAAGACGGCAACATGGTCTTCGCCGAAAAGGCACGCAAGACGATCAAGGACCCTGATTCCAATATCGAACGTGTTCTCGATCTCGGTTTTGTCGGCGATGTGGTGGAAGTCGACCGTACGCTTCTCGACCTTCTTGCACGGTCGGAGATGATCCCGGTCATTGCGCCGGTCGCTCCTGGCCGGGATGGGGCAACTTATAATATCAATGCCGATACCTTTGCCGGCGCGATTGCCGGGGCTCTACACGCAACGCGTCTCCTCTTCCTCACAGATGTGCCGGGTGTCCTCAACAAGAATGGCGAACTGATCAAGGAACTCTCCGTTGCCCAGGCGCATGCGCTCATCGCCGACGGCACGATCTCCGGAGGCATGATCCCTAAAGTGGAAACTTGCATTGATGCGATCAAAGCAGGCGTTCAAGGCGTTGTCATTCTCAACGGCAAGACAGCGCATTCCGTCCTTCTTGAGATCTTCACGGAACATGGGGCTGGCACACTGATCGTGCCCTAAGACGAAAGAGGCGAAGCGGCCTTTTAAAGACCGCTTCCTTCCGTCATTCCTGCGGAACAACTCAACGCCAAATTTTCCGCGATGACGTCCTCGGGGAGTTTCCCATGGTTGGCGCCTGTGACATAAGAGCCGCATGACCGACCTGAAACGCGACGTATCCCCCGCCGATTTTGCCCATGTCACCGAATGGGTCTTCGATCTCGACAACACGCTCTACCCGCACCGCGTCAATCTGTTTTCGCAGATAGACCGCAATATGACGGCCTTTGTCTCACAGCTTCTGCAGATGGAGAAAGACGAGGCGCGTAAGCTGCAAAAGCAATATTATCTGGAACACGGAACAACGTTGCAGGGATTGATGATCCATCATGGGATCGATCCGAACGAATTCCTTCAACAGGCACACGCGATTGATTATTCGATCTTGCTGCCGGATCCAGCGCTTGGCGAGGCAATCAAAGCTCTGCCGGGCAGAAAATTCATCTTCACGAATGGAAGCGTGAAGCATGCGGAACAGACCGCCGCAGCGCTTGGTATCCTGGAGCACTTTGACGATATTTTCGATATCGTCGCTGCCGAATTCACTCCAAAGCCCGCGCAGGCAACCTACGACAAGTTCATGGCGCTCCATCGCGTCCAGACGAGCAAAGCTGCCATGTTTGAGGATCTGCCGAGAAATCTCCTGGTGCCGAAAGCACTCGGTATGAAAACCATTCTGATCATTCCCAACAATCTGGAGGACACCGTCGTCGAGTGGTGGGAAAAGACGAATGGCGATGAAGGCCATATCGATTTCGTCACGGATGACCTAACGAGCTTTCTGACGCAGATTTCGTCCACTCGTACGGAAAGTTGACGGCGTTCGTCTTCGTCCCATTACAGCGCAGAAAACTGGTCGCTTGCCGCAAGGTTACGAAAGTTTCACCGAGCTTACCGATGTTTAATTGGTGACGAAGGTCTCCGCGGCCTACCTTCTGGACATGAAGGGACAGGAACCGAAAGGAAACATCATGTATCGTCACAAGCTCCTCACTGCGGTGTTAACAGGTGCATTGGCAACCGGAACAATTCTGACGGGCGGCGCCTTTGCTATTGCCAAGGAACAGCCTCGTCGTCATCAGGAGATGGGGATGAACGGTATGCGCGGAGAAGTCTGGCGCGACGTTGTCTTCGTACGCATGCTCAAGCAGTTCGACACCGATCACGACGGAAAGATTTCGAAGGAGGAAGGCACTGCTGGCGTCGAAAAAATCTTCGATGCCATCGACACAAACCATGATGGTTCGATCACGCCAGGCGAATTCCGCGCATACCGCAAAGCGGAAATGAAGTCGATGCGGGCGGAGATGAAAGGCATGGCGGAAAGCGCAGATGATGCCGCTGGCGATGGCCAGAATGGCGGCAAGGACAAGGGTCCAGGGCCTGAAGGTCACGGAAAATGGCAGGGACATGGGCCAATGCGTCATGGCGGCATGATGGCATCCCGCCTCTTCCGTATGCTCGATACCGATGAAAACGGTCAGATCTCCAAACAGGAAGCAATGGCGGCCTTTGACAAGCTCTTTGCCAGAATGGACACCAATAAAGACGGCTTCATCTCGATCGATGACCTGCCGAACCGTCCGTTTCTCTGAGAAAATATAACTATAGGGCTTTGCGCGGGCGGCTTGAATGGCTTCATTCAGGCCGCCTTATCGCGCCTCCGGCGTTTGGGTCAGAAGGACTAACCTTGCAGACGGTCGAACCCGTTGCTCTCAAGCCCTTAGCCGATTCATCAACTAAGTCTGTTATCTACCAGATGCCTGATGCGTGACGGCGGTAAGTCCGCGTTCCATTTCTTCAGCCCGGCTTTGATGCCGACCAGCCTCCTGATGCCATTTTACAGCTTCCTTCGCCTCGATCCGTGCGCGCTTGCGATATTTGCCCTGGCTAAACCAGGTCACGACGGAACCCACCAGTATCCCGATGATGAGCGCGACGAAAACGATGAGAAAGAATGGCGCCGAGAGCGACAGGAACTGATCGTCAGGATTAAATGGATTGAACGACAGGCTTACGCTGTGCCGGTTGGCGACACAGAACATGATCAGGAGGATGCCGATCGGAAGAAAAATCAATAGGTTGAATATCTTCTTCGCCATCTACCGTTGCTCCATATCCTTTCAAGCCGCTTCTTGCGGCGTGCTTCAAGAATAGAACTTCCATATGGCACTTCAAGGGTCGACGCTTAGTAGATGCTCTTAATCAGCATCGCCGTCATCAATATCGGGCTGGCCAGGGTTCAGCCGCTCGCGCAGCTCTTTGCCCGTCTTAAAGAATGGCACCCACTTCTCTTCGACAAAAACGGTGTCGCCGGTGCGGGGGTTCCTGCCGGACCGCGACGGACGATTTTTCACCGAGAAGGCACCGAAGCCGCGCAACTCGACGCGATTACCCGCTGCAAGAGCGTCTGTGATTTCGTCCAGAACCGCGTTGACGATATTCTCGACATCGCGGTGATAAAGATGCGGATTGCGTGCGGCAACAATCTGGACCAATTCGGACTTAATCACAGCCAACCCCTGTAAATTATTGATTTCTTACCGATCGGCGCCAACCTGCCAAACTGAGACTAGCCCGTCAAGGAGCAAGTTTCGATGAAGGAAATCGGAAAGCCCTTCGCTATTTGCCAACCCGTCGTAACCAAAGAAACCGGCGATTTGCGATAATGATTTTGCGAGCAGGAAGGGCGTGTTGTCTTTTTGGTTCCACTCGATCATCGGTAGATTCTTTGGAACCTGCCTCGTTTCGAGATAGGCCCGGATCTCTTTATCGCCGCCGATCTGGTCCACCAGTTTTACCTTCAGGGCCTGTCGGCCGGTAAAGATGGTGCCGTCAGCAAGCTTCAACACCTCCTCGCGAGGGAGCTTGCGTCGGTCCGCAACAAGGTCGACGAACCATCCGTAGCTATCCATCACCATATTGTTGATCATGGTCTTGGCGGCATCGCTTGCATTGTGGAAAGGCGACGGCTCTGCTTTCAAGGGAGCCGATTTGATCTCCTGAAGCGAGACGCCGATTTTATCGAGGAGCGGCTGAAGCTGCGGATATTGGAAGATCACACCGATCGATCCGGTGATCGAGGTGTCGCCGGCGATGATCGTGTCGCCAGCGGTCGCAATCATATAGCCAGCCGATGCCGCAAGCGTTCTCACGTCGGAGACAACGGGCTTTTTGGCAGCGATGGCACGCAGAGCCTTGAAGATCTTTTCTCCGCCATAGGTTGTTCCACCCGGCGAAGAGATGGAAACGACCAGTGCCTTCACCGAACTGGAGGTCTCGATCTTTTTCAGGCGTTCGAGGAGTTCCTCGTCATCGGTGATGAGACCGGAAATGGTGATATGTGCCACATGGGGACTGTCCTTGCCTGCGTCTCCGGCAAAGGTCCAATAAAGGGCAAAACCAAGGACCACCAGCAGCAAAGCGGCCGCAATCCGCCAGAAACTGACTTTGCGTCGGAGGCTGCGCCGATCGGCGATCATCGAACTGTCCATCTGTCTCTCCTGAACATGTGGCTCAAATGCACCGAATGTTTACTGGCATCAGCCTCTTGCGACCCGATTTTCACGTCTGTGTTGCTTGTTGCAGAAAAAAATCCATATTGGCAAGCCAATGTAATAATGCGAAATGAACTGTGATAACGGCAGACACGTATCTATCTAAGCTGTGTACGCCACATTTTACGGAAAAACCTATGTTAGACAGACTGAACTCCGGCACGAGGGGCGGCGCTCCGAGCAACGCCTATGGCGCTGCCCGGCATCACTCTGCTCGAGTTCGTCGCTTAAAGGTCATCTTGCCAGCCGCGGCCGTTGTCGTCTCGCTGGCCTTCATTACTGTTTCGATCATCCGAACCCATCTGCCAGATAATGTCCGGTTCGAAGGAGCAACGATCGAGGATGGCAAGGTCGTGATGCAAAAGCCGGCCATTTCAGGACGTAACGCAGCGGGCATCAATTATTCCATGTTTGCCGACCGCGCGCTTCAAGACATAAAGAACCAAAATTTGCTGACCTTGGAGACCATCAAGGCAGCAGTTCCCATTAATGACCAGGTTATCGCACGCGTCGATGCCAAGTCAGCTGACTACGACCGATCAAGCGATAAACTCAATCTCCAAACTCCTTTCACGGTTAATCTCAGCAATGGGATCTCGGCCTACTTTCAGTCCGGCCAGGTAGACGTCAAGGGCGGAACGCTTGTGACGAAAGACCCCGTTACCATCAAGAAAGAGGGCAGCTCGATTGTTGCACAGTCGCTGAAGATGACGGATAAGGGTCGGACCATTGCATTTGAGGGGAACGTGCGCATGAATATCGATCCAAGCGCAGTTCGCAAACAAGGGACCTGAGGGCCGGGAATCTATGGGTTATAATCGCTTCAATGCCGCGTGCGGCAAATATCGCCTGAGCAGCCGCGCCGGTCGCTTGGTATTGCTTTCTGCCGCGAGCCTCTCGCTTCTTGCGGGGGCAGCAATTGCACAGTCCACGACCAGTCAGATGACCGGTCTCAAGCTCAATCGCGACGAGCCCATCCAGATCGAGAGCGATCGCCTGGAGATTCACGACCAGGAACACACCGCAGACTTCAGCGGAAGCGTCAAAGTGGTTCAAGGCAACACGACCCTTCAAGCCGGTCATATGACCGTGTTCTACAAGCCAAAGGCCGACAAGTCGACGACCGACAGCAAGCCGAACAATCCGACCGGAGCTGCCGTGGCAAAAGAAGCCCCGTCAACAGTTACGTCGGGCAATGCGGATATCGACCATATTGTCGTCACCGACAAAGTCTATGTGACCTCCGGGACGCAGACGGCGTCTGCCGACAATGGAACCTTCGATATGGCGCAACAGCTCATTACCCTCAAAGGGGACAAGGTGGTTCTGACGGACGGTCCGAATGTGTTCACAGGTTGCCAGCTGACTGTTCACATGGATACCGGCCAAGCCAAGCTCGACAGCTGCGGCGGACGCGTTCAGATTCAACTTGATCCTAAATCCCAGAAAAAGAACTAACGCGGCAGCCACGTGAAACTTTCCCTGTCATCAGTGCGGGCCGACCGGTCCGCTCCGCAGTCACATGAACAGTCGGAAGAGACCGATAAAACGCGCTATCAGGGAACGCTGATCGCGCGCGGCCTTACAAAGACCTACAATACCAGACGCGTCGTCAACGGCGTTTCTCTGGTTGTGCGCAGAGGTGAGGCTGTCGGGCTTTTGGGACCGAACGGCGCGGGGAAAACCACGTGCTTTTACATGATCACGGGCCTCGTGCCTGTCGACGAAGGAACGATCGAGATCGACGGCAACGACGTGACGCGCATGCCGATGTATCGTCGGGCCCGCCTCGGGGTTGGCTATCTTCCTCAAGAGGCCTCGATCTTCCGTGGCCTCACGGTCGAGGAAAACATCCGTGCCGTCCTTGAAGTCCATGTGAAGAACAAGGCGGAACGGGAAACCAAGCTCGATGCGCTTCTTGAGGAATTTCATATTTCCAAGCTGCGCAAGGCGGCGGCCGTTTCCTTATCCGGCGGCGAGCGTCGCCGGTTGGAAATTGCCAGAGCACTGGCCACCGATCCGACCTTCATGCTGCTAGACGAGCCTTTCGCAGGCGTCGATCCGATCTCGGTGTCCGATATTCAAAATCTCGTTCATCACCTGACGGGGCGCGGAATTGGTGTATTGATTACGGATCATAACGTTCGCGAAACCCTCGGACTAATTGATCGCGCTTACATTATACACGCTGGCGAAGTCCTTACCCATGGTAGGGCAAATGATATCGTCAACAACCAAGACGTACGTCGTCTTTACCTTGGCGATAACTTCAGTCTCTAATAAGAGATCTTGAAGCGCTAAAGTAACAGGTTGGCACTTGACCAAATAAGATAAAAAAGCAATTTTTGGGCCAGTTGAACTTCGTGGCCTGCGAAATGCTGCTGCTGGACATGAATTTCCGCTAAATCACGGGAGTTTTGCGTCCGAGATGGCATTATCAGCCAACCTTTTTCTGCGCCAAAGCCAGTCACTGGTGATGACTCCGCAACTGATGCAATCGATTCAGTTGCTGCAGATGACGCATTTCGAATTGCATCAGTTCATCGAGCAGGAAGTTGAAAAAAATCCGCTGCTCGAATTTCCGGCAAATGATGGAGAAGGCGGCAGCGACAGCGGGCAGGATCATCAGCATCACGCCGCCGAACCGGAGGCCGCAGAGGTCCAGGAAACCGATCATCTCGCATCCGATTGGTACGACGAAAACTCAAGCGATCGTTCTGCGCATTTGAGCGATGAGCTCGATGTGAATTATGCAAATGTCTTTACTGATGACGGACAGCCGGCACGCGCTGACGCCCCCGAACTTCTTAGCCAGTGGAAATCGATGCCTGGCGCCAGCGAAGGTGGCGACGGCTACGATCTCGACGACTTCGTCGCCGGTCGGACATCGCTGCGCGATCACCTTAATCAGCAATTGCCTTTTGCCGTGACAGGAGCGAGGGAGCGCTTCATTGCTCAGCATCTCGTCGATCAGCTTGATGACGCGGGCTATCTTCATGCCGACATCGAGATTGTCGCAGAACAGATCGGCGCTCCTGCAACCGAGGTAGAAAAGGTTCTGCTACTCCTGCAGACGATGGATCCGCCAGGCGTCTTTGCGCGATCCCTTTCGGAGTGCCTGGCAATCCAGCTCCACCAAAAGGATCGCCTTGATCCGGCCATGCAGGCATTCATCAGCAATCTCGATCTGATCGCAAGGCGGGATTTCTCCTCACTCAAACGTCTTTGCGGCGTCGACGAAGAGGATCTTCTCGACATGCTTGCCGAAATCCGGCAACTGAACCCCAAGCCGGGAAATTCGTTTGAGACCGATGTGCTGGAAGCCATTGTTCCGGACGCCGTTGTGCGTGCCGCACCGGACGGCGGATGGCATGTCGAGCTCAATCCGGAGGCTCTGCCGAGGGTAATCGTCAACCAGTCTTATTTTACCTCCGTGCGCAAAAATGGCGAAGAGCATGCCTATCTTTCGGAATGCCTTCAAAATGCGAACTGGCTGACACGCAGCCTCGATCAGCGTGCGAAAACAATTTTGAAAGTTGCGACCGAGATCGTTCGGCAACAGGATGCGTTCTTGATGCACGGCGTCGATCACTTGCGCCCGCTCAATCTCAAGACTGTCGCCGAAGCGATCAAGATGCACGAATCGACGGTCAGTCGCGTCACGACCAACAAATACATGCTCACACCGCGCGGGCTTTTCGAACTCAAATACTTCTTCACCGTTTCCATCGGTGCAGTGGAAGGCGGTGATAGCCATTCGGCAGAGGCGGTGCGCCATCGGATCCGTGTATTGATCATGAACGAGCAGCCCGACAAGGTGCTGTCGGACGACGATATTGCCGACATTTTAAAGAAGAGCGGTGTCGACCTTGCCCGAAGAACCGTCGCGAAATATCGGGAATCGATGAATATCGCCTCATCCGTCCAGCGCCGCCGCGAGAAGAAGGCGTTTGCGAAAGCGGCGTCAGGCTGATCGAGCACCCCCGCGACGCAGGCTTTTGATCAGTCTATATGAGGAGGGTCTAAAGCAACTATAGTTGACTTTTACATGGCCGACCGATAGAAGCCCGCCGCAACCGAACATTTGCCTTGAAAGACAGGCTATCAGAGGCCGCAGCGGCAAGAAGGTAAACCTAATTGTCGCTCGACACTTGAAATGCTTGGATGCAGTCCGCGCTTGGCGTAAACTGATACCGCAGAAACACTATAAGAAGGGAAACTCCATGAGTGTGCGTGTATCCGGCAAGCAGATGGAAATCGGTGATGCGTTCCGTCAGCGAATTGAAGACCAGGTCTCCGCGGCGATCACGAAATACTTTGACGGAGGCTATTCAGGTCAGGTCATCGTGACGAAGTCGGGATCGCGGTTTGCCGCTGATTGTAAGCTTCATCTCGATAGTGGCGTGGTGCTTCACGCAGCTGGAGAAGCGATGGAGCCGCAGAATGCTTTCGATGCTGCTGCAGAACGGATCGAAAAGCGTCTGCGCCGCTACAAGCGCCGACTGAAAGACCACCATGCCGGTAACCATGCGAATGGCTCGGAAGAGGTTGCTTATACGGTGATGGACGGCGTGCCCGATGCCGAGGAAGAAATTCCAGAGGATTTCGCACCCGCCATTGTGGCCGAAAGCACCAAGCAGCTCAAGACAATGTCCGTTGCGACGGCAGTTATGGCGCTCGATATGACGGACGAGCCGCTTCTACTGTTTCGCAGCCCGGACAAGAACCTTAACATCGTCTATCGCCGGCAGGACGGCAATATTGGCTGGATCGACTCCGCCAATATAAAAGGCTGAATACGATCTGATCCGGAGGGCAGCATTCTGCTCTTCGGCCGATCGTGGCGGCGACAGAAGGAAGATCATATGGCTTTGGCAGACTTGCTGCAGCAGGACGCAATTATCCCCGCCCTCAAGGTAAACTCGAAAAAGCAACTTTTGACAGAACTGGCTGCCAAGGCAGCCAAAGTAACGGGTCTTCCTGAACGCGAGATTTTTGATGTCGTGGTGCAGCGCGAGCGCCTTGGATCGACGGGTGTCGGCAACGGCATCGCAATCCCGCATGGCAAGCTCCAGAGCATTACCTCTATCGTTGGCGTGTTTGCCCGCTTGGATCAACCGGTGGATTTCGAAGCCTTGGACGACCAACCGGTCGATTTGGCGTTTCTTCTGCTGGCCCCCGAAGGGGCGGGCGCGGATCACTTGAAAGCGCTCTCGCGCATTGCCCGCGTGCTGCGTGATCATGAGCTTGTTACAAAGCTTCGCGCGACCGATTCAGCATCGGCGATCTATGCTTTCCTCAATGAAGAGCAAGCCTCAAACGCGGCCTGATTGAGGTTGTGCTCGGATGGATTGATGCGAGCACAACGAAAATCCCTCAGAATAGTGACATCCCCACACCCGCACTTTACTGACACGCGCAGTAAGATGGCAATGTGTGCTGCGTAAGCTCATATACCCTGACGATTCCCCAAGCATTGAAAGCTGGAATTACAGTCTGCCGGCAACCTCGCCAGCTACGGGAATAGCAGGCTGAGCGCCTGCTTTCAGGCAGGCCAATGAGCCGGCAACGGCTGCGCGGCGCAAGGCATCCGAAAAATCCAGACCTTTATCGAGGCTGGCTGCCAGATAGCCGCAGAACGTGTCTCCCGCGCCGACCGTATCGACGGGCTCAATGACAAGACCGCTGGCACGATAGAGCTCTCCATCGCGGATAGCCACGACGCCGTCAGCTCCGAGGGTCACGATCAGGCACTGTCCCGTCTCGGCACTGAGACGCTTCATTTCGCTTTCGCGCGTTGCGCCGTCCATGTCGTCTTTCCCGGCAAGCCTTTCAAACTCGGTCTCATTGGCAACGACGATATCAGCCATGCGTCCGAGACGCTCGGCTGCTGGAACCAGCGGGGCAAGATTCAGGATCGTCGTCACGCCGCGTTGTTTTGCAAGCTTGAGCGCCTGCTCGACCGTTGGCTCCGGCACTTCGAATTGAAGCATGAGGATATCGCCGGCGCTCATGGTGGAAAGCGCGGTCTCGACGTCCGCGCCATCGACAGCACCATTTGCCCCGGGAACGACCACGATGACGTTCTCACCGGTCGCATCGACCAAAATGCTTGCTGTGCCGGTAGAGCCATCGATATGGCGAACTGCACTGAGATCGACGCCGCTTTCGGCAAGCAGTTCAATTGCAGGCGCTGCAAAGCCATCTTTGCCGACCGCTCCGACCATACGGACATCACATCCGGCGCGACGTGCCGCCAAGGCCTGATTAGCGCCCTTGCCGCCCGCAGCTGTCGAAAAGTTCATGCCGGATACGGTCTCGCCCGCCTTGGGCAGCCGGCTTGTGGTTGCGACCAGATCCATATTGATGGAACCTAAGACAGTGATCATGCGGCTCTTCCAACTAATGTCATTTGCGCCGGGACACTGCCCGATCACATTAGTCGTCGTCAACCACTCTGAGCTTCAAAACACCGGCTCTTTGCTCGGCCGCTTTTGCGGCGGCCAGTTCTGCGTCGCGCACGGCTTTGGCGCTCTCGCTGCCTTCGAACTCCAGCGCTTCTATTCTTGCGCCCCGTTTGGTCAGCTTGTCGGCAGACGTCGCAATCATGTCGACGTCTTTCTGTGCCATGGAGAAATGTCCCTGGAGCTTTCGGACACGTTCATCCAGGCGGCCTAGATCGACCATCAACGTCGCGACTTCGTTTTGGATGACATGCGCCTGCGCGCGCATCTTCTGATCCTTCAGTACGGCCTGGATCACTTGGATAGACAGCATCAGTAGCGACGGCGACACAATCACGATGCGGGCGCGATGTGCACGCTGAACCAGTCCTTCGAAATTCTCGTGGATCTCAGCAAAGATAGACTCAGAGGGCACAAACAGGAAAGCTGTCTCCTGCGTTTCGCCCTGTATGAGATATTTGTCGGCAATATCGCGAATGTGGACTTCCATATCCCGCCGGAATTGCTGAATGGCGGCACGTCCGGCATCGGTGCCGGCGGCGTCACGGCTGACGTTCCACGCTTCCAAAGGAAACTTTGCGTCGATAATAAGCGGCGGTGCGCCGTTCGGCATGTGAACCGTACAGTCAGGACGTGCGCCGTTCGAAAGCGTCGGCTGAAACGAATAGGCACCCATCGGCAGCCCATCGGCGATAATCGTTTCCATTCGGGCTTGACCGAAGGCGCCGCGTGTCTGTTTGTTCGACAAAATCGCCTGCAGGCCAACGACATCCTTTGCCAGCGTCTGGATATTGCTTTGGGCGGCATCGATGACCGCAAGCCTTTCCTGCAACTGAAGAAGATTTTCATGGGTGGATTGGGTCTGATCGCGTATTGTCGTGCTGACCCGCTGTGTCATGCCATCGAGCCGCTCGTTCAGCGTCCGCGTCAACTCGGCCTGCGTGCTGCCAAAGACGTCAGCGATCGTCGCAATGCGGCCCTGCATTTCGGACTGAACCTTCAAAAGCTCCGACAGCCGCGCATCGGCTTCTGCAGCGCGCGCGGCAGCCTCAACCTGAGCCCGCTTTTGTTTGGCAACGTAAATAAAAAGGCCTGCAAGCAGGACCACGAAGATAGAAGCGCCAATCAAATAGGGACTGAGATCGGCGGGCGGAAACGACTCAATGCGTGCGTTCATGCAAAGACCATAACAAAGATCCCGCAAATGGCTAGATCAAAACGTGAACGGCCGCCACCAACCGACTGTAGCTTTATTCGCGCACTGAGAGCTGGGAAGCCATAACCTTAAGTGATTGTGAACCATGTTCGGTGAAAGTGCCCGCGATGTAATGAATGCTTTGGAGTAGATACGGATGACGGCTCAGCCAACTGACAGCGACCTCAAGGAGCGCATTGCCTTTCTTGAGCTCGATGGACCGGCGCGTGATAGATTGCGTGAAATGGCGCCGCAGGTCATGCCGATGGCCGTCGAAGCTCTCGAGAAATTTTATGCCAAGCTCGCCCGTACGCCGGCAGCGGCGAAATTTTTCCCCGACCGCGCCCTCATGGATCATGCCAAGAAACGTCAAGCCACCCATTGGGGAAACTTGATCAACGGCAGCTTCGATGAGAAGTACGTCTCCGGCGTGAATGCGGTTGGCAAGGCTCACGCGAAAATCGGCCTGCAACCACGCTGGTATATCGGTGGATATGCACTGATCATTTCCGAGATCGTCAAAGCCCTCCTGACGCCGCAGAAAAAGAACTTCCTTGGGCGCCGCGGCGATGAGGCTTTGCCGGAGAAGGTCGCCGACGTGATCCGCGCCAGTTTGCTCGATATGGACTATGCGGTTACCGTTTATCTCGATGAAGTGGAGGAAAAGCGCCGACAGCTAGAGGAAAGCCGCGCGAAGGAAGAGGCGGATAAGGCGCTTGCCCTCGATCATCTGCGCCGCGGTCTCGAAGCCTTGTCAAACGGCGATCTTGACGCCACGTTACCCACGGATCTGCCCGGCGAATTCGGCGCCATGGCAAGCCACTACAACCGTGCGGTTGCAGCTTTGCGCAATTCCATGGACTCGGTGCGAACGACGTCCGCCGACATTCTTGAAGGAACAGCCACCATATCGAAGGCGACAGAAGACCTGTCTCTGCGAACCGCCCAACAAGCAGCGGGCGTCGAGGAAAGCTCTGCCGCGCTTCAACAACTGTCCGTGAGCGTCAACCAGACCGCTGCCAATGCTCAAAAAGCATCGGAAGCCGTGCGCGAGACGCAAGGCAAGGCGCGTAGCTCCGGCGAGTTGGTGACCAGCGCGGTTTCCGCTATGGCGGAAATCGAAAAATCGTCGAGCGAGATCAAGAAGATCATTGGCGTCATCGACGAGATCGCCTTCCAGACTAATCTTCTGGCGCTCAACGCCGGGGTCGAGGCCGCACGTGCCGGAGAGGCTGGCAAAGGGTTTGCGGTGGTGGCGCAGGAAGTGCGCCAACTTGCACAACGCACCGCCGATGCCGCCAAGGAAATCAAGCATCTGATTTCCGAAAGCTCCACCCAGGTCAATGAAGGCGTCGATATCGTCAGCAGTACGGGCGACGCGCTGAAGGACATGATCGGACGGATTGACAGCATCAACAGTTTCGTTGCGGAAATTGCCGGCGCGGCGCGCGATCAAGCAACAGGCGTCAATGAAGTCAGCGTGGCCATTCGCAACATGGATTCGATCACGCAGCAGAACTCCGGCATGGTCGAACGCACCTCGCTGGAAACCCAGCGCCTCAGAGACGACGTCGAAAAACTTATTTCGTTGCTGCGCAGCTTTCAAACGAGCCACGCGGGAGGCTATGCACGCCCGGCCCGCAAGGTCGCTTGATGGTTTTTAAAGGGCGGCACATGTTTTGACGATGCCGCCCCATTCCATCGGCCGAAAAGATGCGTTATGGGAACGCCATGACCATCAAGCCCCTGATTATTCTGCCCGACCCACTGCTGCGCCAGGTTTCCAAGCCTGTCGAAACGATTGACGAAGACGTAAAGCGGTTGGCGGATGACATGTTGGAGACCATGTATGACGCGCCTGGCATTGGCTTGGCTGCGATCCAGATTGGTGTACCCCGCCGTCTTCTCGTCATCGATGTGGCGCGCGAAGGGGAAGAGAAACAGCCGCAGGTCTTCATCAACCCCGAGATCGTGACGTCTTCCGACGAACGATCTGTTTATGAAGAGGGCTGCCTTTCCATTCCGGATTACTATGCCGAAGTCGAACGCCCGGCCAAAGTGAAGGTGAAGTTTCTCGATCGCGACGGTAAACAGCAAGAAGTCGATGCCGACGGTCTGCTTGCGACCTGCCTGCAGCACGAGATGGACCATCTGAACGGTGTTCTGTTCATCGACCATATTTCAAGGCTGAAGCGTGATATGGTGGTCAAGAAGTTTACGAAAGCTGCAAAGACCAAGGCTATCTAAAGTGACCTTCGAGCCGGACGCTCGGTCCGCCTTTGCGGCCTTCTTCGACCCATCGCATTAACGGCAGGTAGCTGATGTCGCTTCGCATCGTATTTATGGGAACGCCGGAATTTTCCGTTCCGACATTGCGTCTTCTGAAGGATGCGGGTCATCAGATCGCCGCCGTTTACACGCAGCCGCCCCGTCCTGGCGGCCGTCGGGGCCTCGATCTTCAAAAATCGCCGGTCCATCAGGCCGCCGAGCTTCTCGGCATTCCCGTCTTCACGCCGGTCAATTTTAAATCGGACGAGGATCGACAGCAGTTTCGCGAGATAAAGGCCGATGTAGCCGTTGTCGTTGCTTACGGACTGCTCCTGCCCGAAGCGATCTTAAACGGCACCAGATATGGCTGCTACAACGGTCATGCTTCGCTGCTACCGCGCTGGCGCGGCGCTGCCCCCAT
The DNA here is from genome assembly GCF_037199735.1 of Oryzifoliimicrobium ureilyticum. Lineage (NCBI taxonomy): Bacteria > Pseudomonadati > Pseudomonadota > Alphaproteobacteria > Hyphomicrobiales > Rhizobiaceae > Oryzifoliimicrobium > Oryzifoliimicrobium ureilyticum. The sequence continues at coordinate 63,424 of NZ_JBBBVQ010000006.1, forward strand.
TCAAAGGGCAATCATGGCTGGCGACCACAAGACCGGCATGATGATCATGAAGATGGACAAAGGCCTCGATACGGGACCCGTGGCTTTGACACGTGAAGTCGAGATCGGGCCGGATATGACCGCAGGCGAACTGCATGACAAGCTGATGCATGTCGGTGCGCGTGCTATGGCTGAGGCAATGGTCGGGCTCGAATCTGGGAGCATTGTGCTTACGCCGCAGCCTGAGGAAGGCGCGCTCTATGCGTCCAAGATCGAAAAAGGCGAAACACGCATCGATTTTGGTAAAGCGGCCGAAGAGGTTCACAACCATATCCGCGCCCTATCACCTGCGCCTGGCGCCTGGTGCGAGGTGGAAATCGGCGGTAAACAGGAGCGTATCAAGGTGCTGCGCAGCGAGCGAGCATCTGGCGCGGGCGAACCGGGCTTCGTTTTAGAAAGTGGCAGTGAACTGGTCGTTGCCTGCGGCAGCGACGCGGTGAGATTGACGCTGCTGCAAAAGGCTGGTGGACGGCCCCTTCCCGCGGCGGAGTTCCTTCGCGGATCACAGATCACGGTTGGCATGAGATTGGCTTGATGCAACGTTATCGACTGACCGTGGAATACGACGGCGCACCTTATGTGGGCTGGCAGCGTCAAGATAACGGCCCGTCCGTGCAAGGTGCGATCGAGGCGGCGGTGCTTTCGGCGAGCGGGGAAGTGGTTTCGATCCGCGGAGCAGGCCGCACCGATTCCGGCGTTCACGCGCTTGGGCAGGTTGTGCATGTTGATCTCGAAAAGCCATGGTCGGCCTTTAAGCTGCAAAATGCGCTGAATGCCCATCTAAAAATTGGTGGTGAACGCGTTGCGATTTTAAGCGTCGAACCGGTCAGTGAATTTTTCGACGCACGCTTTTCCGCGTTGCGGCGTCATTACCTTTACCGGATTATCACGCGACGAGCTCCCCTGGCGCTCGAATCGGGAAAGGCCTGGTGGGTGGCAAAGTCGCTCGATCACGAGGCCATGCATGAAGCGGCCCAGACCCTTGTTGGCAAGCACGATTTCACCACCTTTCGATCTGCCCATTGCCAGGCCAACAGCCCGGTGCGAACGCTCGATCGGCTGGATGTGACAAGGCAGGGCGATCTGATTGAAATCCGGGCCACCGCGCAAAGTTTCCTGCATAACCAGATCCGCTCCTTTGCCGGAACGCTAAAGCTTGCCGGGGAAGGCAAATGGACGCCAGCCGATGTGCGTGCCGCCCTTGATGCGCGAGACAGAAAGGCGTGCGGCCCCGTCGCACCGCCCGACGGTCTTTACTTCATGCAGGTCGATTATCCCGAGGTGATTACCCAGCGGCAGGCCATACCGGAAAGCGAAGATCTCTCGTGACGCGCCTTTGATCCGAACGCGAAGCCGCGCCGTCCGTTGGGTATCAGGCAGGATACACATCCAGAAAGCGCTGGAGATACTCCGACAGGATCAACGACGGCACCAATAGGGATAAGGTCATAGCTCCGGCCATCAATCCCTGACCTTTGAAGATCATTCTCATCATCCGAGCAACGATAAAGACCTGTCCGATGGTAAAGACGAGCATCAAGATGGATATGAGCCCAGCGAGATCAGGCAGGAAAAAGAGCAGCGCGAGCAGCAGGCCGTTGATATAGGCAAGCGGAACGCCAAGCCAGTTCATGGTCACGACGATAGGAGAGAACCTGTCCTCCAATCGAAAGAAGAGCAAGATGAAGCCGGCGAAAATGAAGGGGACGACCCAGTTCGATAGCTCAATGAGACCGAGCCGAAAATAAAACAGCGAGCCGACATCCACATCTGCTGGCATGGAGCGTAAAAAAGCCCGCCGCCACCATAGCCATGAAATGCCCGTCGGTGGCAAGCACCAGAGGATGGCCCAGAACGATCTCGACAATCCTCGGTCCGTTATATCGAGGAAGCGAAAGCCGCGCACATCCCTGCAAATCAGCAGCCAAAGTCCGGCGAGATAGTACTGGACTTCTCTAAAGCTGGGCATTCTGGAACCAGTGATGGATAAATGTTTCGTAGATCCGCGTAAGCACTTCAAGATCCAAGACCTCAACGCACTCATCGACCATATGCATGGTCTTACCCACCAAGCCAAACTCGACGACAGGGCAGTAGTCCTTGATGAACCGCGCATCGGAGGTTCCACCGCTGGTGGAGAGCGTCGGGCGTCGGCCCGTTTCCTTTTCAACGGCTGAGGAAAGCGAATCGATCAGTGCATCGTCACGCGTGAGGAAGACGTGACTTGGGCGCTCTGCCCACACAATGTCAAAGCGAGCCGGCTCACGCCCCTGCCGCAAGTGCTGATCGGCCGCTGCACGCTCCAGGCGCTGAATGATCTCAGCTTGCAGGGATTGTGCCGTCCAGGTGTCGTTGAAGCGAATATTGAAAGCTGCTGTGGCGCGCGCCGGAATGACGTTCGTCGCGCTGTTGCCAACGTCGATGGTTGTAATTTCAAGGTTGGATGGCTGAAAGTCGGCGGTCCCATTATCGAAAGGCGTCGCTAACAGCGCATCACACAACTGCAGGAGACCTCGCACCGGATTGTCGGCAAGGTGCGGATAGGCCGCATGACCCTGGACGCCGTGTACGATGATGCGCCCGGACAGCGAGCCACGACGGCCGATCTTGATCATATCGCCGAGCTGATCTGGATTGGTCGGCTCGCCAACGAGACACGCATCCCATTGTTCTCCCTTGGCGGCAGCCCATTCGAGGAGTTTTATCGTTCCATTGATCGCCGGCCCCTCCTCGTCTCCGGTGATGAGAAACGAAATCGAACCCTTCGGGGAACCGTGCTTTTCCAGATGACGCGCAACCGCCGCCACGAAACAGGCCACGCCTCCCTTCATGTCGACCGCGCCACGGCCGAACAACGTGCCCGCTTCCAGAATAGCGGCGAAGGGCGGGTGACGCCATGCGCTCTCGTCGCCGGCCGGAACGACATCGGTATGCCCGGCAAACATCAGATGTGGGCTGTCTTGTCCGAGCCGCGCATAGAGGTTTTCGATATCGGGCGTACCGTCGCTGCTCGCGGTCATTCTCTCAACCGAAAAACCGAGGGAGCCGAGCATATCATTCAAGGCCGTAAGGGCGCCGCCCTCGTTCGGAGTAACCGATGGGCAACGGATGAGAGTCTGGAGATTGAGGACGGGATCGGTAATCGTCATGACCTAGGATCTTATGCGACGGGAGTGGCAGGTCGATGGCAAACCGATCAGGGCTTGCCATCCCTCAAGATCAATCGCGGAGAAGTTCGTTGATCCCGGTCTTCGACCTCGTCTTCTCATCCACGCGCTTGACGATCACGGCGCAGTAAAGATGCGGGGCGGGTTGGCCATTGCCCATCACACCGCTGCCGGACGGCATGGAGCCAGCAACAACGACTGAATAGGGCGGCACTTCGCCGTACATGACCTCGCCCGTCGCGCGGTCCACGATCTTCGTCGACTTACCGATATAGACCCCCATGCCAAGCACAGAGCCTTCGCGGATGATGCAACCCTCGACGACTTCAGAACGCGCACCGATAAAGCAGTTGTCTTCGATAATGGTCGGGCCGGCCTGCATCGGCTCCAAAACGCCGCCAATCCCGACACCGCCGGACAGATGGACATTCTTGCCGATCTGGGCGCAGGAACCGACCGTTGCCCAGGTGTCCACCATCGTGCCCTCATCGACATAAGCACCCAGATTGACGAAGGAAGGCATCAACACGACATTCTTGGCGATGTAGGCAGAGCGGCGCACTACACAATTTGGCACCGCACGGAAGCCCGCGGCGCGGAATTGATTCTCACCCCAATGCTCGAATTTCGAGGGGACCTTGTCCCACCAGGTAGAATTGCCGGACCCACCTTTGACAACATCCATGTCGTTGAGCCGGAACGAAAGAAGCACAGCCTTTTTCAGCCACTGATTGACCGTCCAGGCGCCGTCATGTCCACGCTCCGCAACCCGCGCCTCACCCGAATCCAGCAATGAAAGCGCCGCATCCACTGCGTCGCGAACTTCACCTTTGGTCGACGTGTTGATGCCATCGCGGTTATCGAAGGCGTTTTCAATCGTTTTCTCAAGAGAGGAAATATCGCTGGCGGTCATCGGAAATCCTTAAATGTCGAACGTTATGATCGAGGCAAGCAGCTTGGACGGACGAGTAGTGGTCGGACGCCGTTTGCTGTATCGCAAGCGCGAGCGAAATGGAACGATTTTCCGTTCCGAAGATAGTGAACTGGAACGGCGACCTGCCCCACGGGCACACTCGCATGAAAGGCATGGAAATGGCAAAGGCAAGAAATGGCGGCATGCGGCGCAAAGACGGCGTCTGGGATCCGCTAAAAACGAGCAGTTCGGACAAGGCTCGTGCGGAGGCCGTGCCAAAAACGCCGCAAACCGCCTCTCCAGCCTATCGTCTTGCCTATGCCGACGAAGAATTCCTTTGCCGTGAGGAGTTGCGGCCGATTCGGCTACAGCTCGAGCTTTTGAAGCCGGAAATGTTCCTATCGGAAAAAGGTATCACCTCGACGGTCGTGATGTTCGGCGGCGCGCGTATTCCAGCTCCCGGGCAAAGCGCTTGGGCTGCGCGCAACGAAACTCAGCGGAAAAATCTGGAGGCAGCTTCGGTCTATTACGATGAGGCTCGCAAATTTGCGCAGCTGTGCTCTCGCTATTCAGCGCGCTTCAACTTCCGCGAATATGTGATCGTGACCGGCGGCGGCCCTGGAGTCATGGAGGCAGGAAATCGCGGCGCTGCGGATGAAGGCGCCCCCTCCATCGGCCTCAACATCGTTTTGCCGCACGAGCAGGCGCCAAACCCCTATGTCACACCGGAGTTCAGCTTCAACTTCCACTATTTTGCCATTCGCAAAATGCACTTCATGGTCCGCGCCAAGGCGATTACCGTCTTCCCGGGCGGATTTGGAACTCTGGACGAGTTCTTCGAATGCCTGACGCTCATTCAGACTGGCCGGATGGCAAGACTGCCACTTATCCTGTTCGGGAAAGAGTTCTGGCACCGGATCGTCGACTTCGCTGCCCTGGCGGAATTCGGGACGATCGCTCCGGAGGATCTCGATTTGATCAGTTTTGTGGATACGGCTGAGGAAGCCTGGGCGATCATTCGCAATTTCTATGAACACGGCGACGTTGAGACTGAAAGCGCTGTCCGTTAGGGCTGACCTGCAAAGGTCAGTTCTTCATAATCGCCTTCAGTCGATGCGCCCGATCCGGTTACCTTGAAGCCTTTCGAGAGGTAGAATCCGCGGGCGCGCTGGTTTTTGACGAGACATTTGAGGCGGTAAGACTGTTGCGGCCAACCTGGCAAAGCCGCAAGGAGTGCGCCACCGACGCCGTACCCCTGAAAAGCTGGCATGACGAAGAGCATGTGAATGAAGTTCTCTGGCCGAAAGACGGAGATGAAGCCGACGACACTCGCATCTACCTCGCAGATAAGCTGCTCTTCGCCCTTGGAATGCATGAGGAAATCGTCGCGCCGGAAATGGTCTGGCGAGACCCACGTAAAGGTTTGACGGCGCACCGCGAGATAGATGTCGCAAAGACGCTGACAATCTTGTTCAACCGCAGGCCTGACAAATATGGATGGGGCTGCAGCTTTAATGTCTTTATCTGCCTCAATCACATCGAAACCCTTTTCATGATGGCTTCGTTCAGATCGGAGAAGAAACGGGATGCAAGTGCTGTCGACGTGGAATCGACGAGGCGCATGCCAAGCTTTGCTATTCGCCCGCCCACTTCAGCCCGCGCCCGGTAACGCAGGAGCGTATCATCTCCATCGTCTACCAGGTCGACATCGCAAGCCCCTTTGGCAAAGCCGGCCAGTCCGCCCTTGCCTTCGGCAGAAAGGGTGTAGCTTCGACCGGGGACGACATTGGACAGTGTGATCACGCCCTTGAACGTTGCCGATAGCGGCCCAAAACTGATCTTGATCGCGGCAGAAAGCTCATTGTCCGATATCCATTCAAGGCTACGGCAGCCCGGAATGCACTCACGCAGAAGATCCGGATCGTTCAGGCAAGCCCACACTGTAAGCCGCGGCGCATTAATGCGCTCCTCGCCGTCAAACTCACCGCCCGTGATATCCATGAGGCCTCCTCCTGCGACACCGTCATGACCGCAGCAGCCAAAAGCGCTTTGCCAAGGTAAGACAGGATGCTATTTGCTCATTGAAAAGCGAAATCAAGAGGCGAGTGAGACCTTGAAGCAGAAAGAGAACCGGAACGGCAAAATGCCGGGACCGGGGGCGGCGTCCGACAGAGGACGAAAAGACGGCCGCAGCAAGAAAGCGGCCGTCACGCCCCAGAAGAAATCTGCGCCCCCGGAAAAAATAGAATCATCCGCAGCGGTTGCGGAACGCATCCTTTCGCAGCGTCAGGGTCCCGTTCCTCAGGAGCGTGTTCCCATTATTCTGGAAACGGCGGGCGAGAAGGATTTTAACCTCATCGATAGCGGCAATGGCCTTAAGCTTGAACAATACGGGGACTACCTCATCGTTCGACCTGAGGCACAGGCACTTTGGCAACCCAGCCTGCCCGCGCATATGTGGGAAAAGGTCGACGCGGTTTTTACCGGCGACGTGGACGAAGAAGGCACGGGACGCTGGCGTTTTCCTCGCCAGGCGCTCGGTGAAACCTGGCCGCTTCAACTCCTGGGCGTCGATTTCCTTGGTCGGTTTACCTCGTTTCGCCATGTTGGCGTGTTCCCGGAACAGCTCGTTCATTGGCGTTGGATGAGCGAGCAGATCGAGCAATCACGCCGGCCGCTCAAAGTTTTAAACCTCTTTGGCTACACGGGCGTTGCCTCTCTGGTAGCGGCAGCCGCCGGCGCGGAGGTGACCCATGTCGATGCGTCAAAGAAGGCAATCGGCTGGGCGCGCGAGAATCAGGCGCTATCGGGCCTCGATAAAAAGCCGATCCGGTGGATTTGCGAGGACGCGATGAAGTTCATTCTGCGCGAAGAGCGGCGCGGGCATCGTTACGATATCATTTTGACAGACCCTCCGAAGTTTGGCCGAGGCCCAAATGGCGAGGTCTGGCATCTTTTCGAGCACCTCCCCCTTATGCTCGATATATGCCGCAACTTGCTCGATCCCAAGGCTCTGGGCCTTGTACTGACGGCCTATTCGATCCGCGCCAGCTTCTACTCCATCCACGAACTCATGCGCGAGACGATGCGCGGAGCTGGCGGCGTTGTCGAGTCAGGCGAATTGGTGATCCGGGAAACCGGGGCGGACGGCAATAGCCGCGGGCGTGCTCTTTCGACTTCTCTCTTTTCTCGCTGGGTGCCGGCATGAACCAGGATTACCGCGATGGCCCGCGCCGTGTCGGGCAGGTCAAAGAAATCACGTCGCTGACAAACCCCATCATCAAGGACATCAAGGCGCTTTCGGCCAAAAAGTCGCGCGAGGAGACCGGCACGTTCATGGCCGAGGGCCTGAAGCTGATCATCGATGCCATGGAGCTGGGATGGTCGATCCGCACGCTCGTTTATGCAAAGGCAGCCAAAGGCAAGCCCCTTGTGGAGCAAATGGCGGCCAAGACCGTTGCCGCCGGCGGACTTGTGCTTGAGGTCAGTGAAAAGGTACTGTCGGCGATCACGCGGCGTGACAATCCGCAGATGGTAGTTGGCATCTTTCAGAGCCAGTGGACAAACCTCAGCGACATCACGCTCGAAGCGGATGACACATGGATTGCCCTCGATCGTGTGCGCGATCCCGGCAATCTTGGTACGATCATCAGGACGGCCGATGCTGCGGGCGCGGCAGGCGTTATCCTGGTTGGTGAAACGACAGATCCTTTTTCGCTTGAAACGGTACGTGCGACGATGGGCTCCATCTTTGCCGTGAAGATCGCGCGCGCCAGCGAGCAGGACTTTGTCACTTGGAAAAAGAAAGTAAGTGCCTATCTCGTAGCGACGCATCTTGCGGGGGCGATCGATTATCGCCGTATTGACTATCGAAAAAAGCCGACGGTCCTTCTGATGGGCAACGAACAATCCGGTCTACCCGAAACGCTTGCCCGACAAGCCGATGCCTTGGCGCGAATTCCCCAACAAGGGCGCGCCGATTCGCTCAATCTGGCTGTGGCCAGCGGCGTGATGCTGTTTGAAGCACGGCGTCACCTTCTTTCGCTTTCTGAGGATTCATGACTGATAAAATCAACGACAACGGCGATCGATCGGCTGATGCGCCGAGGATAGCGCTTCTTTCGCGTCCAGCGCCGATCTTCATTTTTGTTCTTATAGCGGTTGTTCTGGACCAGATCGTCAAGGTTGCGGTCGACCACCTTTTGCCCTTGCAGGAAGCGGTGCCGGTCATTCCGATGTTGGCGCTTTACCGCACCTACAATCTCGGCGTCGCCTTCTCCATGCTGTCCGATGCGCATGGATGGTTTATCGTTGGTCTGCGTATCGTCATTGTCTGCTTTGTCTTATGGATGTGGCGGCACACCGCCAAGGATCGGCACCTTGCCCATCTCGGGTACGCGCTGATTATCTCGGGGGCACTTGGCAATTTGATCGACCGTTTCGCGTACGGCCATGTGATTGATTACGTCCTCTTCCATACCGAAACTTGGTCCTTCGCCGTCTTTAATCTGGCCGATAGCTTCATCACGATTGGTGCTGGCGCCGTGATCCTGGACGAACTCATCAAAACGAAAAAAGCCGATCAGTAAAATTATAGGCTTCTCTCAAAGATAATGGGAACGGGCTTTGTGTTATAGCAAAGCCATGATGACCTATGCCTCTCTGCGAGAAAAATTTCGGAAGGCTTTCGGACAACAGGCCGAGGCATCCCCGCTTGAATTGGTTGAACCACGCTTGACCATCGGGCGCGGCTTCGTCCCGAAGGTCGCGGCATGTTGGCTCGGCGGCTTCGGGATCGCGTTCGGCGCCCTTCTGCTTCTTGCACTTTTTTCGGCCGCGGTAGCGGCTAGCATCATCGCCGCCGCGTCAATCGTAGGCTCAACCATCGCAATCAGTTTGTATCTCCTGGATACGAAGCATCGTAAGGCAGCGGCCATCGCGGAAACCAAGTTCGATCATGGGAACGTCCGTCTTTTCGCCGGGATCCATGACGTCCTGGGTGACATTACCGTCACGCGCGGGACGAACCAGCGCATTGTTGCGGCCAATGAGACGTTCCGACAACTCACTGGTTGCCTGCGCCCTGTCGGACTGACCTGCGAGGAAATCGGCATCGCCTTTCGACCGAGCGGAGAACCTCATCGCTATCATGTCGAGATTTCCACTCCGGACGGACAGCGGATTTTTGACTGGCACGATGTCATCACACGCAACGAGATCACGGGAAAACTGGTTATCCAAAGCGTTGCGCGCGACGTAACGGGCGAGCGGGCCGCAGTTCTTGCCGTGGAAGAGGCCTGCCGCAAGGCGGAGTTCCACAGTGCCGCCAAATCGCGTTTGTTGGCGACGGTCAGCCATGAAATCCGCACGCCACTCTCGGGCATTTTGGGGATGACACATCTTCTGGCCCAAACTCGGCTGACGCGGGAGCAGGAAAGTTATCTGACCAGCATCCGTCAGTCGGGTTACGCATTGACGCAGCTCGTTGAAGACCTGCTTGACTTTTCGACTATCGAAGTTGGTCGCTTCAACCTGCGCACAAGTCTGGAATCGCCACGCGCTTTGCTGGAGAGCGTTGTCGAGATGCTTGCCCATCGTGCGCACGACAAGCAGATCGAAATAGGCGCAACCTTTGCCGCGGAGATCCCCGAAAGGCTTGACTTTGATGTGGCGCGCTTGCGTCAGGTTCTCTTCAACGTTGTGGGTAATGCAGTCAAGTTCACGAAAAAGGGCGGCGTTCTCGTACGCGTCGGCATGGACGCCGGCGAGGCGCTGACAATCGACGTCATCGATACAGGCCCTGGGATGACCGCGGAAGAACAAGAGCGCGTTTTCGAGGAATTCGAACAGGCGGGTACGCTAACATCCAAACGTGACGGCACGGGTCTTGGACTATCCATCTCGGCACGGATCATCCAGGAGTTCGGCGGATCGATTACGGTTATCAGCCAAAAAGGCAAAGGGAGCACGTTCGCAATCCGCTTCCCGATCAATCAATCGGGAATCCGTCGCAAAGCCGATGAAGACAGACCCCGTCTTCTCAGTTCGAGCAACGTCATTCTTTTTGCACCGGAAGGTCCCGGTGCGGCGGCCATTGCCGAAACCATCCAACAACTTGGTGGCACCTGTCATTTCGCTGCCGATGGTCGCACTGCAAAGCAGCTTCTCGACACCATGTCGGGCAATGGAACGCCCGCCACCGATCTCATCGTCGACCATAGATCATCCAGTGAATTCACGGCCCATCTTGCCGGCCAGAAACTTGCTGTGCCCGGAACACCTCTGCGCAAGATCTTTCTCGTCAATCCGGAAGAGCGAAGCGCCTACTCGCCCGATATCTTCGATGCCTGGCTGATTCGGCCTTTGCGGGAACAATCCCTCATCGATGTCCTGCGTGGACGCATGCACGGCGTAGAACGTCGCGATCTTACGACCGATCTTGCGCCCGGTCTTGCCATCGTGCCGCCACATCAGGACATTGAGGAAGGATTGGATATTCTGGTCGGGGAAGATGATCCGATCAATGCCATCCTCGCAAAGGCGATCTTGGAAAAGGCCGGCCATAAGATCCGTCATGTTGCTGATTTTGAAAGTCTTCTTGACATTGCGCTCACGGATGACCCGACGATGCGCCCGCATATCATCATCACGGATCTTTCCATGCCCGGCGGCGACGGCAAAACTATTCTTGGCCGGCTACGCTCTCACGAACGTCGGCTTTCGTTGCCCCACCTTCCGATTATCGTACTGACAGGGGACACACGCGACGAAACGCGCAGACAAGTCTTGCTCAACGGAGCAAACCGCGTCATTGTAAAGCCCGTCGATCCGATGAGACTGCTCACGGAGGTTCGAGCAGTTGCAGCGGTTTCGGTCCCGCGCGCACAAGCGCGTTAAATGATGTCGATCGGCACGCTTCTTGCTTATCAAATGTCACTTTCCTGTCGTAGAGAAGTGGTTTATGGCGTGTCATGAGCCGGCAACCGGAGAAGCGCCATGTCAGTTGACATTCTTGATCGTGACCTTAACCGCGGAGCCGCCCTGTCCCCAACAGGCGCAGCTGGCGCCGACAGCGACGTTCTCGGCCGCATAGGGAATTTTGAAACGAGACTGGCGCGCACTGCCCGTGAAGTCGATGCTGCGCAGGCCATTCGCTATCGTGTCTTTGTGGACGAAATGAAAGCGCAGTTGCCGCAGGACGCCATGCGCCGCCAACGCGACTTCGATGCCTATGACAGTTTTTGCGACCATCTACTGGTGCTTGATCGCTCGATCGAAGGCGATACTGAAGATCAGATCGTCGGCACCTACCGCCTTCTGAGGCAGGAAATCGCCGTGGCGAACGGCGGATTTTACTCGGCTTCCGAATTCGATATCCAGCCGCTTCTGGCGCGCCACCCCGAAACACGCTTCATGGAGCTCGGCCGTTCGTGCGTTCTGCCCGAATATCGCAGCAAGCGGACGCTTGAGCTGCTCTGGCAGGGCAACTGGGCCTATGCACTGCGATTCGGCATGGGCGCGATGTTTGGCTGTGCCTCTTTCCCCGGCATCGATCCAGCAGAGCATGCGTTGGCGCTCTCGTTTCTTTACCACAATGTGGCAGCCAAGGATGAGTGGGCCGTCAAGGCGCGCCCTGAACTCGCCGAAAGCATGAACCTGATGCCAGCAGAGGAGATCAACGCGAAGAAAGCGCTCTCTGCTTTGCCGCCTTTGGTGAAGGGATACCTGCGCCTGGGCGCATCCGTGGGATCGGATGCCGTGATCGACAAGGCGTTCAACACGACCGACGTGCTCATCGTCCTGCCGATTGCGCGCATTTCCGATCGCTATCTGAATTACTATGGCGTCGATGCCGGCCGCTTTGCAAGCTGAGTGCAGACAGACAAATGCGGCGGCCGACATTACGGTTGCGGCGGTATCGGGGAAGATCTGAGTACCGTTGAGGCGCCTGGTAAGGCGCGAAGCGCCTCACATCGTTTCTTTATCGAAGAGCGAGCTCCTTTGACCGCTCGCACTTCAGACCGAGTTGGGATGTCATATGCCGGCGCCGTCAGTTTCCGGCTGGACCAACGGTGTCACCAAAAGCTTATCGATGCGACGCCCATCAAGGTCGATGACCTCAAAGCGCCAGCCTTCCATGTCAAAAGTCTCGCCCAGCTCTGGTAGATGTTTGAGCTCCTCCAGAACAAGACCGGCTACCGTTTGGTATTCCAAATCGTCGTCAAGGCGCAGGTTCATGAACTCCGCGAATTCGTCGATCGGCATCCACCCCGAGACAAGATAGGAACCATCCGGCCGACGAACGATCCCAGGTTCTTCGCCGAGTCCTTCCTGGAAAGCGCCCATGATCGCTTCCATGATGTCGCCGGACGAGATGACGCCTTCGAAATGGCCGTATTCATCATACACCAGCACCATGTGGGCAGTCGATCGGCGTAGCGTCTGGATGACCTGCGTCGCATTGGAGAGATCGGAGACAACTGGGACTTCCCGAACGAGCCCTTCAATGTTCGCCTTGCCGCCCGAAGTCAGGACATCGTAGAAATCCTTTGCAAAGAGGACGCCGATGACCTCATCCGAACTGCCGCGGCGAACAGGAAGGCGCGAATGCTCCGTCTTGCGAAGCTGGACGGTGATTTCCTCGTAGGAATCCTCGAGATCGATGACCTCGACGTCGCGGCGCGGTGTCATCAAAGCGCGAGCGCTACGGTCGGCAAGCCGCATGACGCCCGAGATCATCGCGGATTCTTCGCTTTCGATCACGCCGGCGCTCTGGGCCTCGGCCAAAACCGTCTTGATTTCCTCATCCGTCACGCCGTCGGCTGTTTTGCCGGACTGGCCAAGCAGACGCAGGACGAGCTTGCCAGATGTATCCAACAGCCAGACCAGCGGAAGAGCAAGGCGAGACAGGAAGACCATGGCCGGTGCAACGCGTGCCGCGACGGCTTCTGGTGCGCGCAATGCGATCTGCTTGGGAACCAGTTCGCCGATGATCAGGGATAGATAGGTAATCGCAACGACGACGGAACCGACGCCGAGCGCATCTGCGGCATTCTCGGAGAGCCCCTGCATCGTCAGCCAGTGGCTGAGACGGGATCCAAGCGTGGCTCCTGAGAAAGCGCCTGAAAGCACGCCGACCAGAGTGATGCCGATCTGAACAGAAGACAGAAAACGTCCAGGGTCTTCGGCCAGTTTTAGCGCCTGCGTTGCTCCGCGGCTACCTTGATCGGCAAGAACTTTGAGACGAGCGGCGCGAGCAGAAACAACCGCGAGTTCAGACATGGCAAGCACACCGTTGATCACGGTGAGCAAGATGACAATGACAATTTCGAGATACAAGCTTGGCCCATTGGGTCGATGACGATAGCCTCTAGGATATGGGCGGGGCGGCTGAGACGCAAGCGATTAACGCGAAAATCTGAGGGGCGAGACATCGGGCCCCCTCTTGATTTTCTTTGTTTTTGCCGCTTTAGGCGCCGGCGCCGTAAGCTGCGATAGCCGCCATATTGACGATGTCGGAATCCTTCGATCCCGTCGCCGTGATCTGAACGGCCTTGTCCAATCCGACGAGGATCGGACCAATCACCGTCGAGCCGCCCAATTCCTGCAGCATCTTGGTGGCGATGGAAGCCGAGTGAAAGGCTGGCATTACCAACACATTGGCTGGTCCCGAGAGACGGCAGAAGGGATAAAGCTCCGTGGCTTTGCGATGATCCAACGCGACATCCGCGGCCATTTCACCGTCATATTCGAAGTCGAGCCGCCGGCTGTCGAGGATTTTGACCGCCTCGCGCACCCGATCGGATCTTTCGCCTTGCGGGTGACCGAAGGTCGAGTAAGCCAGCATGGCTACTCTTGGCCGATAGCCCATACGTGCCGCAAGCCCTGCCGCTTCAACGGCGATATCCGCCAATTCCTCGGCTGTCGGCATATCGTGCACGGCCGTATCGGCGACAAATACCGTGCGTCCTCTGGCGAGAACGAGCGAGACGCCGATGACCCGATGCCCAGGTTTCGGATCAATGCAACGCTGCACGTCCTGAAGCGCGGTCGAATAGTTGCGCGTGATCCCCGTCACCATGCCATCGGCATCGCCGAGCGCCACCATCGTGGCAGCAAAGTGGTTTCGATCCGTATGGATGAGGCGCTGTGCGTCGCGATGCAGATATCCCTGGCGCTGCAGCCGGGCGTAGAGATAGTCGATATAGGCCTCAACGCGGTTGGAGATACGCGCGTTGACGATTTCGATGCCCGGCCGTTCCAGATCGAGATTGGCGCGCTCGGCTGTCGCACGAATGAGATCTTCGCGCCCAAGCAGGATAGCCGTTCCGAGCTGCTGGTTGGCATAGGACATGGCGGCGCGCATGACCTGCTCTTCCTCGGCTTCGGCAAACACCATTCGCTTCGGCCGACGGCGTACGCGCTCGTACAGGCTGGCCAGCGTCGCTGCGATCGGATCGCGGCGCGCCGAGAGTGAACGGGCATAGTCCTCCATGTCAGCAACGGGACGTTGCGCGACACCACTTTCGATCGCCGCCTTTGCAACGGCAACGGGAATGGATGAAATCAGTCTGGGATCGAACGGCACGGGAATGATGTATTGCGGACCGAAATGAGGGCGATTGCCCTGATAGGCAGCAACGACATCGTCGGGCACATCTTCACGCGCAAGGTCGGCAAGAGCGCGCGCTGCTGCAACCTTCATGGCATCATTGATGGTGGTTGCCCGCACATCGAGTGCGCCACGAAAGATATAGGGAAAACCGAGTACGTTGTTGACCTGGTTCGGATAGTCGGAGCGACCAGTCGCCATGATGGCATCGTCGCGAATACGTGCAACTTCCTCGGGCGTAATTTCCGGATCTGGATTGGCCATCGCGAAGATAATCGGGCGCGGCGCCATCGAGCGGATCATCTCTTCGCTGAACGCGCCTTTCTGCGACAGACCGAAGACGACATCTGCTCCGTTCATCGCCTCTTGCAGCGTTCGCAGGTCCGTCTTTGCCGCATGTGCCGACTTCCACTGGTTCATACCCTCGACGCGGCCTTGATAGATAATCCCTTTGGTGTCGCACAGGATGATATTGTCAGCCGCAAAACCCATCGCCTTGATCAACTCGACGCAAGCAATCGCTGCGGCGCCGGCCCCATTGCAGACGAGCTTCGTCGTTTTCAAATCACGGCCGGTGAGAGCAAGCGCATTGATCAATCCGGCTGCCGCGATGATGGCTGTGCCATGCTGATCATCATGGAAAACCGGGATATCCATCAATTCGCGAAGCCGGCTTTCGATGACGAAACAGTCGGGCGCCTTGATGTCTTCCAGATTGATACCCCCAAAGGAAGGACCAAGAAAACGAACGCAGTTGACGAATTCATCGACATTTTCCGTGTCGATCTCAAGATCGATGGAATCGACATCGGCAAATCGCTTGAAGAGCACCGACTTGCCTTCCATGACCGGCTTGGACGCCAATGCGCCAAGATTGCCAAGACCGAGAATGGCCGTTCCGTTGGAAATGACTGCCACCATATTTCCCCGCGTCGTATAGTCGTAGGCGGTGGCCGGATCGGCAGCAATTGCCTTGACCGGAACTGCAACGCCTGGCGAGTAAGCGAGGGATAGATCGCGTTGCGTTGCCATCGGCTTCGTTGGCGTGATTTCCAGCTTGCCGGGACGACCCATGGCGTGGAATTCCAGCGCCTCGCTGTCGGTCACCGTGCGGATAGGACGGTCCTTCTTCTCGATATCGGCCATAGTTCCTCCAAGTTCTGTGGGGAAGCCTCACCCCTCCCCCAATAGCGGTTGTCATCTATAGACAGCCGCAGGTAGGGTTGGCACCTGTTTTTTTGGAAAAGCCTCGAACCTTTGAACGCGCGCATCGATATGACCACTGAAGCCTTCTCGGCATCCGAACTTGCGACACCAGAAAGCCGTGCGCAGGCGACGCCTATGATGGAGCAATTTATCGAGATCAAGGCGAACAACCCGGACTCGCTGCTGTTCTATCGCATGGGCGACTTTTACGAGCTGTTCTTTGAAGATGCCGTCGAGGCTTCCCGCGCGCTTGGCATTACGTTGACGAAACGCGGCCAGCACATGGGTCAGGATATTCCGATGTGCGGCGTGCCTGTCCACGCTGCCGACGACTATCTGCAAAAACTGATCATCCGCGGGTACCGCGTTGCCGTTTGCGAACAGGTGGAAGATCCGGCGGAAGCCAAGAAGCGCGGCTCTAAATCCGTCGTGCGGCGCGACGTCATCCGCTTGGTTACGCCGGGAACGATCACCGAGGAAAAGCTGCTTTCTCCATCGGAATCGAACTACCTGATGACGCTGTCGCGGATCCGCGGTGCGAGCGAGCCTGCCTTTGCGCTTGCCTGGATCGATATTTCTACAGGCGTCTTCCGCCTTGCCGAAACCGAGCTTTCGCGACTGCTGGCAGATATCCTGCGCATCGATCCGCGCGAACTCATCTTGCCCGACACGCTTTTCCATGATCCTGAATTGAGGCCTGTTCTCGATGTGATTGGGCGGGTCGCCACGCCGCAGCCGGCGGTCCTCTTCGACAGCGCAACCGCCGCCGAGCGTATCGCGCGTTATTTTGGCGTGGCCACGCTTGATGGTTTTGGCGGCTTTTCGCGGGCCGAGCTGTCGGCAGCTGCAGCAGCCGTTGCCTATGTCGAGAAAACGCAGATCAGCGAAAGGCCGCCGCTCGGCAGGCCTGAGCGCGAGAGTGGCGCATCCACTTTGTTCATCGACCCGGCGACCCGGGCCAATCTGGAATTGACCAGAACGCTGTCCGGCGAACGCGACGGCACTCTTCTAAAGGCAATCGATCGGACAGTCACGGGCGGCGGGGCGCGTCTCCTATCAGAGCGGCTAATGTCACCCCTGACCGATCCGGTAAAAATCGGCTGCCGCCTCGATTCCATCGGCTTTCTTCTCGAAGAGCCTTCACTTGTCGCCGATCTGCGTGTGCGGCTCAAGCAAGTCCCGGATATGCCGCGTGCATTGTCTCGCCTGGCGCTTGACCGCGGCGGCCCTCGCGATCTCGCCGCCATTCGCCAAGGGCTGGCAGCGGCAAGAGAGATTGCCGGCCTTCTGGGCGAAGCTCTCCTTCCCGAAGAACTGGCGCAAGAGCGGGAGCAGTTAAAGGCCCTGCCCCACCCGCTTTGGCAGATGCTGGAGGAAAAGCTCGGCGAGGAACTACCATTATTGAAGCGCGATGGCGGTTTTCTGCGCGATGGCGCAGATGCATATCTGGACGAGGCGCGCGCTCTGCGAGATCAATCGCGACGCGTCATTGCAGGCCTGCAGCTGCAATATGCCGAAGGGACCGGCGTAAAGTCCCTGAAGATCAAACATAATAACGTGCTTGGCTACTTCATCGAGGTCACGGCAGGAACGGCAGGCCCTTTG
Source organism: Oryzifoliimicrobium ureilyticum (assembly GCF_037199735.1). Classification (NCBI taxonomy): domain Bacteria; kingdom Pseudomonadati; phylum Pseudomonadota; class Alphaproteobacteria; order Hyphomicrobiales; family Rhizobiaceae; genus Oryzifoliimicrobium; species Oryzifoliimicrobium ureilyticum. The sequence goes on from NZ_JBBBVQ010000006.1 coordinate 80,966, forward strand.
ACTGAAAGCGCGGAGGCAAAGGGCCGATTCATTCATCGTCAGACGATGGCGAACGCCATGCGGTTTACCACGACAGAGCTTGCCGATCTTGAAAGCCGTATTGCCAACGCTGCAGAGCAAGCGCTTTCCATCGAGATCGCGGCTTTCGAGGAGATGCGCTCGGCCGTCGTATCGGAGGCTGAGGCGATCAAGGCTGGTGCACGGGCACTCGCAGTTATCGATGTTTCGGCCGGCCTTGCCGTTCTTGCCGAAGAACAGGCTTATAGCCGACCACTCGTCGATAATTCCAAGATGTTTGCGATCGAAGCGGGGCGCCATCCGGTCGTGGAGCAAGCCCTTCGTCGTCAATCGATTGGCCCTTTCGTCGCGAATAATTGCGATCTATCCCCAGCGCAGAATGGCAAAGACGGGGCCATCTGGCTGCTGACAGGCCCCAACATGGGCGGTAAATCTACTTTTCTACGGCAAAATGCCTTGATCGCCGTGATGGCGCAGATGGGCTCTTTCGTGCCCGCCGGTTCGGCACATATTGGGATCGTGGACCGCCTCTTCTCGCGGGTTGGCGCCTCGGACGATCTGGCACGCGGACGGTCGACATTCATGGTGGAAATGGTCGAGACGGCCGCCATTCTCAATCAGGCGAGCGACCGGTCTTTGGTCATTCTGGACGAAATCGGCCGCGGCACGGCAACCTTCGACGGATTGTCGATTGCGTGGGCCGCTGTCGAGCATTTGCACGAAGTCAATCGCTGCCGTGGCCTGTTCGCCACCCATTTCCACGAACTGACAGCGCTTTCAGAAAAGCTTGATCGCCTCGCGAACGCGACAATGCGTGTCAAGGAATGGGATGGCGATGTGATCTTCCTGCATGAGGTCGGGCCTGGGGCTGCGGATCGATCCTACGGTATCCAGGTCGCACGGCTCGCGGGGCTGCCCGACAGCGTCGTGGCGCGTGCACGCGACGTGCTCTCGCGGCTGGAAGATGCTGATCGAAAAAATCCGGCAAGCCAATTGATCGACGATCTTCCGCTGTTCCAGGTTGCCGTGCGTCGCCAAGAGGCGGCACGCGCGGCACCCTCGAAGGCGGAGGGGGAATTGAAGAGCCTCAATCTCGACGACATGACGCCGCGCGAGGCGATGGAAACGCTCTATCGTCTAAAATCCTTGTTGTCCTGACAAACTGCACTTGCGCTCAAAGATGAGCTTTGGAAAAGAGAGCGGCGGGCACCTGGCAGGCTTTCAAAGTCGCTCCCTTTCCGATAGCTCCTTTTCGGGGATTTTGCGGGAAACAACACAATGTTCATTGAGCGTCTTGAACTGGAAGCCAGTAAGCTTGCAAGTGCTGTGTCTGTCCTGCAGATGCTGGAGAAAATCCCACAAGAAGATCGCGGAGAGTTGAGCTGGGGCATGCCTTATTCGAGGCTGCGCATCACATCGTCCTGTTTTTCGATCCTGGAATTGGCGAGCGCTGTCGCAAAGGCTGGCTATCGCGAATGCGACGCCTTAACGCTGGATGAGATCAAACGCGAGACCTTCGATATCCTACATGAGGTTTGCGCGCGCGACGAAGCTGCCTGATATCGGGTGCCTTGGTAAGGCCGACAATCCTTTTAGAACCATGTCGTTTAAGGCATGTAAGGGACGTGGAAGGCACCGCGCCTATCCGGTGAAATTACTCTTTCCCAGCAGTACAACACCGTTTCGCCAAATTTAAAGGTTCATGCGTTACAAACCGCGTGTCAATGGCCACCGGAAGGGACTATAGCGCATGCTGACGAAACATCAGATCGGTCGCGACCGGTCGCGAGAACAGGACCGTAGCGCGCGGATGGCCAGCAGCGATATCGACTTCTCCGGCTTGATTGACAGAGCTTACCTTGAGCAGCAATGCGGGGCCGCACTAGCGGCAAATCGTAACCGGCCGGACCTGCTTCGTGCCGATCTTTTGGCGCTTCTGAAAAGAGCGAGCAGCGAAGGCCGCAAGAAGATCCACGATCTGCTCTTCACAGACGGAAGCGGGCTTAATTGCGCACAGCGGATATCCTGGCTGCAGGATCAAATCCTGACAGTCCTTTTCGATTTTACCACCCAGCATGTCTTTCCCAAACAGCGCGAGACATTCTGCGTCACAGCCGTTGGCGGTTACGGACGAAACACGCTGGCGCCGGGGTCTGATATCGACTTACTTTTCATCTTTCAGCCCAATCCGGGCGAAGAGACCCATAAGGCCGTTGAATTCATGCTCTATATCCTGTGGGATATGGGCTTTAAAGTCGGGCACGCGACGCGCACGATCAATGAATGCATTGCGCTGTCGAAGAGCGACATGACCATTCGAACGGCAATTCTGGAAATGCGCTATATCTGCGGCAACCAAGCCTTGGCCACAGAACTGGAAACGCGTTTCGACAAAGAAATCGTCGCCGGGACCGGGCCGCAATTCGTCGCTGCGAAGCTTGCCGAACGAGATGAGCGACATCGCAAAGCCGGTGATACACGCTATCTCGTCGAGCCCAACGTCAAAGAGGGCAAAGGCGGCCTGCGCGACCTGCACACCCTTTTCTGGATTTCAAAATATTACTACCGCGTGCGCAGCGCCGCTGAACTCGTCAATCGCGGCGTCTTGTCGAAACAGGAACTGCAGCTTTTCCGCAAGGCAGACGATTTTCTTTGGGCCGTGCGCTGCCATATGCATTTTGTAACCGGCAAGGCGGAAGAGCGGCTTTCCTTCGATATTCAGCCCGAAATTGCTGCTGCGCTCGGCTATCACTCGCGTCCGGGCCTTTCCGCCGTCGAGCGCTTCATGAAGCACTATTTTCTTGTCGCAAAGGATGTCGGGGATCTAACGCGCATTCTCTGCGCGGCACTGGAAGATGAGCAGGCAAAGTCTGCGCCTGGAATTACCGGCGTCATCAGCCGGTTTGCACATCGCGCGCGCAAGATTGCCGGCGCAACCGAGTTCGTCGATGACCGCGGTCGCATTGCACCGGCAGATCCGGAGGTCTTCAAGCGCGATCCCGTCAACATCATCAAGCTCTTCCACATTGCCGATATCCATGGACTGGAATTTCATCCCGAAGCGCTCAAGCGGATTGCCCGTTCTCTTGGCCTGATCGACAACACACTGCGCGAAAGCGAGGAGGCAAACCGGCTTTTCATGTCGATCCTGACCTCGCGTCATGACCCAGCACTGATGCTGCGCAGGATGAACGAGGCAGGCGTTCTCGGACGCTTCATCCCCGATTTCGGCAAGATCGTCGCGATGATGCAGTTTTCGATGTATCACCACTACACGGTGGACGAACATTTGATCCGCGCCGTCGACGTGCTTGCGGAAATCGACAAGGGTAAGGCCGATGACCTGCATCCGCTCGTCAATAAGCTCATGCCGACTATCGAAGACCGAGACGCGCTTTATGTTGCCGTGCTCCTTCACGACATCGCCAAAGGCCGTCTTGAGGATCATTCGATTGCCGGTGCTCGCGTCGCACGCAAACTCTGTGCTCGCTTCGACCTTTCCCATAAGCAAACCGAAACCGTGGTCTGGTTGATCGAAGAACATCTGATCATGTCGATGGTGGCGCAGACCCGCGATCTGACGGATCGAAAGACGATCATCGACTTTGCCGATCGGGTCCAATCGCTCGAACGCTTGAAGATGCTTACCATCCTGACCGTCTGCGACATCAGGGCGGTCGGTCCCGGCGTATGGAACGGCTGGAAAGGCCAGCTGATCAGAACGCTGTATTATGAAACCGAATTACTCCTGGGCGGCGGCTTCTCGGAAACCTCTCGCAAGGAGCGCGCAGCGATTGCATCGCAGGAGCTTTACGCTGCCTTGTCTGATTGGTCAGAGAAAGACCGTAGCACCTATACGCGGCTTCACTACGAGCCCTATCTCCTGTCTGTTCCACTTGAAGATCAGGTTCGCCATGCAAAATTTCTGCGGGCGACAGATGAGGCGGGGCGCGTTCTATCGACCGAGGTTAGGACCGACAGTTTCCGAGCAATCACAGAAATCACCATTTTGTCGCCGGACCATCCGCGCTTGCTGGCGGTGATCGCAGGGGCTTGCGCGGCTGCCGGCGCCAATATCGTCAATGCGCAGATCTTTACGACATCCGACGGACGCGCTCTCGACACGATCCATGTCAGCCGCGAGTTTCCGAACGACGAGGACGAGTTGCGGCGCGGCGCAACGATCAGCCGTATGATCGAAGACGTGCTGTCTGGGCGTAAGCGCCTACCAGAAGTTATTGCCACGCGCGCCAAGAAGGCCCGCAAGAGCAAGGCCTTTATCGTACCGCCGTCCGTCAGCATCACCAATAGCCTGTCGAACAAGTTCACCGTCATCGAGGTGGAATGCCTTGACCGCCCCGGTCTCCTGTCCGAAGTGACTGCGGCAATCGCCGATTTGTCGCTCGACATCCAGTCTGCCCGCATCACAACTTTCGGCGAAAAGGTGATCGACACCTTCTACGTGACCGATCTCGTCGGCCAGAAAGTCTCTGGCGACAGCCGCCGCGCCAATATCATGACGCGCTTGAAAGCCGTTATTGGTGATGAAGCCGATGAAGAGCGCAGCCGCACAGCCTCGGCAACAGCAATGCCTGCTCTCAAGCCGGCCACGATCACGGCCAGCTCCAAGACTGGCCAAACTTCATAATGATGACGGATTCCCGCTGATGAGCCTTGCCAAGAAATTCATGACCGTGGGTGGCGCCACCCTCGGGAGCCGCATCTTCGGCTTCGCACGCGAAACGTTGATGGCTGCTGCACTCGGCACCGGCCCCATGGCAGACGTCTTTTATGCCGCCTTCCGCTTTCCCAATCTATTTCGCCGGCTTTTTGCCGAAGGCGCATTCAATGCGGCATTCGTTCCACTGTTTGCCAAGGAAATAGAGGCCAATGGCACCGAGGGTGCCAAGCGATTTTCCGAAGAAGTCTTTGGCGTTCTGTTTTCCGTCTTGCTGATCCTCACGATCGCGATGGAACTCGCCATGCCGCTCTTGGTGCGGTTCATCATCGCGCCGGGATTTGCGGATGATGCGGAAAAATTTTCCATCACGGTCCGCATGGCGGCAGTGATGTTCCCCTACCTGATGTGCATGTCGCTGACCGCCATGATGAGCGGTATGCTCAATTCATTGCATCACTTCTTTGCGGCCGCCGTGGCGCCGGTGTTCCTGAATGTCGTGATGATCGGCGCGCTGTTTTATGCCCTTTACACAGGCGCCCCGCCGCTCGACACGGCTTGGTATCTTTCCTGGGGCGTTCTGGCCGCCGGCATCTTGCAGCTTGCCGTCGTCTATATGGGCGTATTGCATGCCGGCATGAGCATCGGCCTGCGTTTTCCACGCTTTACACCGAATGTCCGCAGGCTTCTTCTTTTGGCTGTTCCGGCCGCTGTGACCGGGGGTATTACCCAGATCAATCAGATGATCGGCCAAGCCATCGCATCCTCACGGGAAGGAGCGATTGCGGCGCTGCAGTATGCTGACCGCATCTATCAGCTTCCCCTCGGTGTGGTGGGCGTTGCCGTTGGTGTCGTTCTTTTGCCGGAGCTATCCCGCGCGCTCAAAGGCGGCAATCTGAAAGAAGCTGGCAATCTGCAAAATCGATCGATCGAATTCGTTCTGTTTTTGACGATACCGGCCGCGTTCGCGCTTTTCCTGCTGTCCAACGAGATCATCCGCGTGCTTTACGAGCGCGGCGCCTTCAAGGCAGAAAACACATCCGTCGTGGCGGCAATCCTTGCGATTTATGGTATCGGCCTCCCCGCCTTCGTGCTAATCAAGGCGCTTCAGCCCGGTTTCTACGCCCGCGAAGATACCAAGACGCCGATGCGCTTTTCCGCCGTCGCAGTCGGCGTCAACTGTGCGACGGCACTGACGTTATTCCCCTTCCTCGGCGCACCAGGCATTGCTGTCGCGGAGGCGACGGCCGGCTGGATCAGCACGCTGCTTCTGTTCACGACGCTTCTGAGGCGCGGGCATCTCGCCTGGGAATGGGCGCTGGCGAAGCGGACACTGCTGCTGATGATCGCATCTGCCATCATGGGCGGCGTCATTATCTATTTACGTCATGTTCTTGCGCCATGGCTTGCCTCGTCCAGCGGCCTTTTGACCAAGGTCTCAGCACTTGGTTTGATCATTGTCGCTTCGATGCTGGTCTATTTCGTCGCAGCTTTCGCCATCGGTGGCGCGGATATCGGCATGATCAGGCGAAACTTAAAGCGTGGTCGCAAGACGGCTTCTTCATAAGCCGCAGTCTGCGCATCGCTGCTCGTTCCGCTTGATCGATGACCGCGCTGCCCCCGGATCAGCAATCCACCCAGGTGCGGCGCGGGCCGGTATCGACATGAATGATGCCATTGCAATAGCGGCCGATGCCTCCAATACCGGGGGCACTTTTTGCCGCAGCGATGACGGTCTTTTCGGAAACGCCTGGAACGCGAATATCGGCAGCGGCGCAGTGGCGATGTTGCGAATGGGCGCGGCTGGCATGCGGCCGGTATCCGGAGGTAACGATAGGCTTGCGTCCCGTTTTGGCTGCAATATGGACGAGAATTCCCTCAAGTTCTTCCGAAAAGCAGCCGGTGCGAACACTGACCGTCTGGACGCTATAGGCGGCGGATGTCGTATGGGTGGGAAGTTTTGCTCTAAAACTTTTCCCTTCGCCTGCATTGGCAGTGGAGGAAAGGGCAAGGAGGGCGGTGACAGCCACAGCAACAAAACGACGCATTACATAAGTCCTTCATGCGGGCACAAGGCAGCCATGCCCGACAGTAGGGGACTGGCAGGATGTCACTCGTGCTTTATTCAAGAAGCGGAGCCATCTCAGAGATTGAAACAACTCTGCGGGATCTGGCAGAGCTCAATGCCCACCAGCCGATGGATCGGCAAAATCATCTCAAATGTAGCAATTTTATGAAATTCTTTGCTTTCGATTCGTGACCAACACGGCACGTTTCCGCCAATTTCCTTAATGCGTGGCGGAATTATTAGTAAATGCTACCAACTGACTCATTGTTTTCAACAACTTCGGGACTAGCCAAAAGCTACACAATCGTTAATGCAACGGCGGACGTGCAACCTTTCTCACTGAATTTTTCGCGGAGAAAATTATGCCAGATCGCTCGCTTTTTCTCGTGACGCTCCTCGTTGACGATTATGACGCGGCAAAATCCTTCTATTGCGATATGCTGGATTTCGTCTGCGTCGAGGATCAACCGCTGGCAAAAGATAAGCGATGGCTGGTCGTCAAGCCGTCGACATCGAACGGCGCAGCATTGTTGCTCGCCGAAGCGACAACGTCCGCGCAGAAAACTGCTTTAGGCCGACAGAGCGGCGACCGCGTGTGCTTTTTCCTATCGACCGATAATTTCGAGCGCGATTATAGAGCGATGGTCGCCAAGGGCGTAGACTTCCTCGAAGAGCCGCGTCATGAAGCCTATGGCACAGTTGCCGTTTTCCGAGATCCTTATGGAAACAAATGGGACCTTATCGAACATAGCGATAGATCTGCCTCTTGATCCGCCAAGAACCGCGTGCTTAGACGCCGCCAGCAACATGGCCCATTGGGCCTGGGGCCCTCCACAAGCCTGACAAGGACAAATGACATGGGCGAATTTAAAAAGCTCGTTTTCTCCGGCGTCCAGCCGACCGGAAACCTCCATCTCGGCAATTATCTCGGCGCTATCAGAAAGTTTGTTGCCCTGCAGGACGGCAATGACTGCATGTATTGCGTGGTCGATCTGCATTCCATCACGGCACAACTGGTGCATCCGGATCTGAAGGCACAGACGCGCTCGATCGCAGCGGCCTTCATCGCCTCCGGCATCGATGCGGAAAAACATGTCGTCTTCAATCAGGCCGCGGTTCCGCAGCATGCCGAGCTTGCCTGGGTTTTCAATTGCGTCGCCCGAATCGGCTGGATGATGCGCATGACGCAATTCAAGGATAAAGCCGGCAAAGACCGCGAAAACGCTTCGCTCGGTCTTCTCGCCTATCCGAGCCTGATGGCGGCAGATATTCTGGTTTACCGCGGCACGCATGTGCCTGTCGGCGACGACCAGAAGCAGCATCTGGAACTCGCCCGTGACATCGCAATGAAGTTCAACCTCGATTATGCAGATCGCATTCGGGAGGCTGGACTTGGCACGGATATCACTGTCGGCGATGAGCCGGTCCATGCATATTTCCCAATGGTCGAGCCCCTGATCGACGGCCCTGCGCCGCGTGTCATGAGCCTGCGCGATGGGACGAAGAAAATGTCGAAGTCCGACCCATCCGATCTTTCGCGCATCAACTTGATGGACGATCCCGATTCGATCGCCAAAAAGATCCGCAAGGCGAAGACCGACCCGGAGGGCCTACCGTCCGAAATCGAGGGTCTGAAAGGTCGCCCGGAGGCTGACAATCTTGTCGGCATCTACGCTGCGCTCTCCGACAAGACGAAGGCGGATGTCCTACAGGAATTTGGCGGGCGTCAGTTCTCAGACTTCAAGCCGGCGCTCGTGGATCTTGCAGTCAACCATCTGGCGCCGATCACGAGCGAGATGCGCCGCTTGATGGACGATACCGCCCATATCGACGCGATCCTACGCAAAGGTGGCGAACGCGCGCGCGAACGGGCAGAGGCGGTCATGAAGGACGTGCGAGACATCGTCGGCTTCCTTTCCTGAGAGCAGACGTTTGACCTGATAAACCAGCCTTCCGGCCGCAGCCGGAAGGCTGCGCCTCCCCTTGCCAGCGGCAAGAACGAATGTCAGACTTGCTGCCATGGTTTCAACACGACTTTCCCGCCTTGAAGGTCACAGACGAAAATTCCTCGCTGTGATCGATGGAACGCCCGAGTGTCAACGAGCCGTCCACTATGCAGGACGACGCGCTAAAAATTCCAATGGTGGCCTCGTCCTGATCTATGTGATCCCGGAAGGCGACTTCCAGCAGTGGCTGGGAGTGGAAGAGATCATGCGGGCGGAAGCGCGCGAAGAAGCCGAAGCAATTATCGCAAAGGCGGCCCAATCGGTTCGCGAAACGGCCGGCATCGAGCCGGAAACGGTAATCCGCGAAGGCAAGGCGACCGAACAAATCAATGCGCTGATCGAAGAAGATCGCGACATCGCCGTTCTCGTTCTGGCTGCCGGCTCTGCCAAAGATGGCCCCGGCCCTTTGGTGTCCTCCGTCGCCGGGCGAGCAGCCACTTTCCCAATTCCGGTCACGATCCTTCCCGACACACTGACCAATGAGGAACTTGACGCATTGGCCTGAGTAGGAATGCCCGCGAAACCAGACATCGTGATGGATTCTTGACTATAAATATCTTGAATAGAAGCGGCGTTGGCTTTATCTTCTTTTTAAAGATTCTAAAGAGGCCGAAAGCTTCCGGCCGACACGGAGAAAGTTATGTTCATCCAGACGGAAACGACCCCGAACCCGGCCACGCAAAAGTTCTTGCCGGGTCGTGTGGTGATGGAAAACGGAACGGCCGAATTCCGTAGCGCCGAAGAGGCCAAGGTCTCGCCGCTGGCAGCGCGCCTTTTCGAAATCAACGGCGTTACCGGTGTTTATTTCGGCTACGATTTTATCTCCGTGACCAAGGAAAGCCAGGAATGGCAGCATCTGAAGCCGGCCATTCTCGGCTCCATCATGGAGCACTTTATGTCAGGCAAGCCCGTTATGGGCGAAGCTTCGCGTCTGTCCGAGGATCTCGATGCCGGCGACGAGTTTTTCGATGATGGCGATGAATCGATCGTTCTTACCATCAAAGAACTTCTCGACACGCGCGTTCGCCCGGCCGTTGCGCAAGATGGCGGCGATATCACCTTTCGGGGTTATCGCGACGGCAAGGTCTATCTGAATATGAAGGGCTCCTGCTCGGGCTGCCCATCGTCCACAGCGACACTGAAGCATGGCGTGCAGAACCTTCTGCGCCATTTCGTGCCCGAAGTGCAGGAAGTCATCGCTGCCTGATCATCGATAAAGCCGCCCGTTCATCTGCGGTTCGGTTTTGTCGATTTATGACAAGCGTCAATGAATCATTCGGAAACTTGTGACATGATCATTTTGGCGCTCGATACCGCAGGGGTGGCGTGCGCCGCCGCGCTTTACGACAGCGGCGGCAAAGCGATGCTGGGGGAGGCATCGGATATGATCGGTAAGGGGCATGCCGAACATTTGATGGGCATCATTGACCGCGTGCTCGACGCTGCGGACATGGCGCCATCGGCTATCGGCAGGATTGCAGTGACGGTTGGACCAGGCTCGTTCACGGGCATTCGGGTCGGCGTCGCTGCTGCTCGCGGTTTTGCCCTTTCGCTTGGAGTGCCAGCCGTTGGCGTTACCACGCTCGAAACAATGGCTGCAGCGCGTCTTGATGAAAAGCCCGGACGACCGGTCATTGCCGCGATGGACGCAAAGCGCGGCGAAATCTATCTTCAGCAATTTAGCCCCGACGGTGTTGCCGTAAGCGCGCCTCGGGCTGTTCTTCTCGATGAGGCAAAAGCACTGGTCGACGGATTCGATGGCGAAATCGTTGGATCGGCCACCTCTCTCTTGCGCCCTGATGAAAGCGTTGACCATCTGGACCGCTTTCCAATTTCGGTGGTTGCCAGACTTGGCGCTGTCGCGCCGGTCTTGCAAAAGCCGAAGCCACTTTATCTGCGAGGACCCGATGCAAAACCGCAAGACGGCTTCGCAGTTGCGCGAGTGTGAAGCATGCTGGAAGCCTATCTGACACTAAAACCTGAGTTTGAAATCGTCCCTATCGACAAGGCGGATTGCTCTGCGATCGCCGCACTGCATGCGGAACGCTTTGCACGCGGCTGGGGAGACGGTGAGTTCCACGGCCTGCTTAGCCAGGAAGGCGTGTTCGGCTATGTTGCACGGCAGACGAACGCGCTGTTGAAGAAGCCATTGCCAGGCTTCGTCTTGTGCAGGGAAGCTGCTGGCGAAGCCGAAATCCTGACGCTTGCCGTTCAGGCAAAGGTCGCTCGGTGCGGGCTCGGCTGGCGTCTGATGCAGGCCGCGCTTCGGGAAGTCCGATCAAGGGGTGCTGAGACGATTTTTCTTGAGGTCGATGCCGGCAATGTCGCCGCGCTCGGCCTCTATCATCGCCTTGGTTTTGAAAAGGTGGGAGAACGCAAGGGCTACTACAAGGATGCCAGTGGTGCTGTCTCCACCGCGCTTGTCATGCGCCGCGTTCTTCGCTAGTGCCTTCTTGAACGAAGGACGAGCGAAAGTTCACATGACTGAGGCGACCAAGACCCTTGAGGAGCTTTGCGCGGAACGCGGCATGCGCATGACCGATCAGCGCCGCGTCATCGCTCGGATTCTCGAGGAATCCGAAGATCATCCTGATGTCGAAGAACTCTATCGTCGCTCGGTCAAGGTAGACGCTCGCATATCCATTTCCACCGTTTATCGCACGGTCAAGCTTTTTGAAGATGCAGGCATTATTGCCAGACACGATTTTCGCGATGGCCGCTCTCGCTATGAAACGGTACCCGAGGAACATCACGATCATCTTATCGATCTCAAAACCGGTGCCGTTATAGAATTTCGCTCACCGGAAATCGAAGCGCTGCAAGAGCGGATTGCCCGCGAGTACGGTTTCAAGCTGATCGATCATCGGCTCGAACTTTATGGCGTGCCGCTCAAGAAGGATGAAGCCTGATCCCATGCCGGTGCAGGAGTCTCATTCTTGATTGCGTGGGTGCGCGTTGCCTTTGCAGGGATCATCATTTGTCTTGCCAGCCTTTTGCTGATGCCTTGGCAATTGTTGGCTCTGCGATTTGACTGGCGTCTGCGGCGCTATTTGCCACGCTATTGGCATCGCATCGTCTGCTCCAGTCTGGGGATCCGCATTCACGTTCATGGCTCGCCCGATCACCGCCGTCCGTTAATGCTGTGCGCCAATCATTCCTCCTGGATGGATATTCTCGTTCTATCGGCCGTGGCCGATGTAGCCTTTATCGCCAAAATCGAGGTGGGTGGCTGGCCGATCTTCGGAACGCTGGCAAAACTGCAGAAAAGCGTCTTCATCGTGCGAGAGGAAAAGCGCAAGACGGGTCAGCAAGCGAGCGAAATTGCCTCTCGTATGGCGGCAGGTGAGATCGTGGTGCTGTTTCCGGAGGGAACGACCTCGGATGGAAACCGCCTTCTCGAGGTCAAGTCCTCGCTGTTCGGGGCAGCAGCCATGGCTATTCCTCCGGCCAAAGGTGCTTTCGTTGCCGTTCAACCTGTTGCCGTCGCCTATACGCGTGTCCAGGGACTGCCGATGGGAAAATATCACCGGCCTATAGCCGCCTGGCCGGGAGACGTAGAGATGTGGCCCCACCTCAAGGAAATCCTGCGCCACGGCGCCATCGACGTTGAAGTCGCTTTCGGCGATGCGATTGAATACAAAAAGGATTCGAACCGCAAAGCGGTGAGTGCCACGATCGCACAGCGCATCAACGGCATGCTTGTGAACATGCTACGGGGTCGCGCACCATTGACATGACTGAAATACTGCCCTCGGGATTCGGCATCTTTCGCACCGGCTCCAGCAGATTTCCGTTTTTCTAGCCCTGAAAAAACGATACATAGCCGCCATGACCGACCAGACAACCATCAACGAGGCGTCCGCGACGCCCCTTTCGAACAGCCGCAAAGTCTATATCAAGACTTACGGCTGTCAGATGAACGTATACGACTCCACCCGGATGAGCGATGCGCTCGCGCGTGACGGATACGAACCGACGAGCGATCCAGAAGATGCGGATCTTGTTCTGCTGAATACATGCCATATCCGTGAAAAGGCGGCTGACAAGGTCTATTCAGAGCTCGGGCGCCTGCGCGATATGAAGAAGCGCAAGGCCGGCGAAGGTCGTGACGTCGTCATCGGTGTCGCGGGCTGTGTTGCGCAAGCCGAGGGTGAGGAAATTCTTCGCCGCTCGCCGGCAGTCGATGTCGTCATCGGCCCGCAGACTTATCACCGGTTGCCCGAAGCCCTGCGAAAGGCCCGGCAAGGTGAGCGGATCGTTGATACCGATTATGCGATCGAAGATAAATTCGAGCACCTGCCGGCGGCTGAACCCACAAAGATCCGGGCGCGCGGCGTTACGGCCTTTTTGACCGTTCAGGAGGGATGCGACAAGTTCTGCACCTTCTGTGTCGTGCCCTATACGCGCGGCTCTGAAGTCTCTCGCCCGGTTCATCAAATTGTCGCCGAAGCTGAGCAGTTGGTTGCGGCAGGCGTGCGAGAGATCACTCTTCTCGGCCAAAATGTGAATGCTTGGCATGGAACTGGCCCGAAAGGCGAAGCCTGGAGCCTGGGCGACCTCCTTTATCGCCTCGCCGACGTTCCCGGCCTTGCTCGCCTTCGCTATACGACGAGCCATCCGCGTGACATGGATGACCGGCTGATTGCCGCTCATGGCGAGCTGCGCGCCTTAATGCCCTATCTTCACCTTCCGGTCCAGGCGGGAGCCGACCGGGTTCTCAAGGCAATGAACCGACGGCACACCGCGGATGAATATCTGCGGCTAATCGAGCGCATCCGCGAGGCAAGGCCTGACATCGCCATGGCAGGCGATTTTATCGTTGGCTTTCCTGGGGAGACAGATCAGGAATTTGAGGATACAATGCGGCTTGTGGAGGAGGTGCGCTATGCGCAAGCCTACTCCTTTAAATATTCGACGCGGCCAGGAACGCCCGGCGCGGATTTGAAGGACCAAGTGCCGGAAGAGAAAAAGGCAGAGCGGCTGGATCGGTTGCAAGCGCTTCTTCTGAAGCAGACGCGCGAATTCAACGAATCTTGCGTTGGTAAAAAAATCGACCTGCTTCTCGAAAAGCCCGGCCGGATGCCTGGCCAAATTATTGGGCGCTCTCCCTGGCTGCAGTCCGTGAATGTTGATGCAAAAGCATCTCAAATCGGTGAGATTATTAAAGTGCGAATCACGGGAATCGGAACGAACAGTCTGTTCGCCGAACCGCTGGGAGCCTAATCGAGGAGCAAGACCGCTTGAACGGACAGGAATTGGTTTCTTCATCACCGCGCAATTCCCGCAATTCGCCCGACGCCAACCAATTCGTCCTGACGTTCGAGAACAATCGCTTTGCGAGCGAGTTGTTCGGTCAGTTCGACCAAAACTTGAAACTACTCGAGGAGCGCCTTCATATCGATGCTCGCGCCCGAGGAAATTCGGTGGTCATTACCGGTGATATCGTGGCCACCAATCAGGCCAGACGCACTCTCGACTACCTCTATGATCGCCTGCAAAAAGGCGGCAGCGTCGAAAGATCCGACGTGGAAGGCGCCATCCGCATGGCAGTCGCGGCTGACGATCAGCTGAGCCTGCCAACAATGGAGAAAAAAGCCAAATTGACGATGGGACAGATTTCCACGCGCAAGAAGACGATCGTTGCGCGCACGCCGACCCAGGACGCTTACATCCGCGCGCTTGAGCGATCCGAACTCGTCTTCGGAGTGGGACCGGCCGGTACCGGCAAGACCTATCTTGCGGTTGCCCATGCAGCCCAGCTTCTGGAACGTGGCGCAGTTGAAAAGATCATTCTGTCTCGGCCCGCCGTGGAAGCAGGCGAGCGCCTCGGCTTCCTGCCAGGTGATATGAAGGAGAAAGTCGACCCGTATCTGCGTCCGCTCTACGATGCGCTCTACGATATGATCCCTGGCGACAAGGTCGAACGCGCAATTACTGCTGGCGTCATCGAAATTGCACCTCTGGCCTTCATGCGTGGTCGTACCCTTGCCAATGCCGCCGTCATTCTCGACGAGGCTCAGAACACCACGTCCATGCAGATGAAGATGTTTCTGACGCGTCTTGGCGAGAATGCCCGAATGATCGTTACCGGCGATCCGAGCCAGATCGATTTGCCGCGCGGCGTTAAGTCGGGATTGGTCGAAGCGCTTCAGCTTCTTTCCGGCGTTGAGGGTATATCGGTGGTCAGATTTAAAGATGCCGATGTCGTGCGTCATCCGCTCGTCGCGCGCATCGTGCGTGCCTATGACGCTACGCCGATCGGCGGTCCAGAGGGCGGCGCCGGAGAGAGCTGATGGCGCTTCTCGACATTCAGCTGAGCATCGAAGAAGATGGCTGGCCACCGGAAGAGCATCTTCAAGCGATGGCCGTAAAGGTCCTTGAGACAGCTGCCGGTCATCTGAGGCTCCAGGAAAAGCAAAAATTTCCTGATGTCTCGCCTGAGCTTTCGCTTGTCTTTACGAATGACGTGTCCATTCGCGCGATCAATACCGAATGGCGCGGGCAGGACAAACCGACCAATGTCCTGTCTTTTCCCGCCTTTCCGATTGCGCCTGGAGAAAAGCCCGGGCCTATGCTTGGCGATATCGTTATTGCCCGGGAAACCGTGGAGCGCGAAGCCGCGGAGCTGGACAAGAGCTTCGATGATCATTTGACGCATCTAATGGTGCACGGTTTCTTGCATCTCTTCGGCTACGACCATATGAATAATGCCGAAGCCGAGATTATGGAGCGGCTGGAGACTCGCATTCTCGCGGAACTCGGCCTATCTGACCCATACGAGGGTCAAGACCTTAAAATGGAACCATGAGCGACTTTACCATCAAACCGGCGACTGAAGGCCGGGAATCCGATCAAGCCTCCTCTGATGAGGTTGGCAGTAGTAGCCGGCAACCCGGTAAATCAACCTCTTTCTGGGCACGCGCGGCCCGCATCCTGCGTCCACAGCACGGATCTCGCATTCGTGAGGATCTTGCTGACGCCTTGATGGCCACCTCAACCGGTGACGACGCCTTTTCGCCCGAAGAGCGGGCGATGCTCAACAATATCCTTCGTTTTCGGGAGGTCCGCGTGGCCGACGTCATGGTGCCCCGGGCCGACATCGAAGCCGTCGAGCAGAATATCACTATCGGCGAATTGATGATCCTGTTCGAAGAAAGCGGGCGCTCACGTATGCCGGTTTACTCCGAAACGCTCGATGATCCGCGCGGCATGGTCCATATTCGCGACCTGATGTCGTACATCGCCCGGCAGGCACGCAACAAAAGGCGAGGCCGGGCGACCAAAGCTAATGGTGCGCAAGCCGAAAAGGTTGTGGGCGAAACCGTGGCGCCGAAGCCGGTGCGCGCGCCGCGCACACCGAAGGCCGATTTTGATCTGGCTCGAGTCGACTTGCAGAAGACGCTCGTCGAGGCCGGCATCATCAGAAAAATTCTGTTTGTTCCTCCCTCGATGTTAGCGTCAGACCTTCTGCGGCGCATGCAGGCAAACCGAACACAGATGGCGCTCGTAATCGACGAATATGGCGGCACCGACGGACTGGCCTCTCACGAAGACATCGTCGAAATGGTCGTTGGCGATATTGACGACGAGCATGACGACGAAGAAGTCATGTTCAAACGCGTTTCCGACGATATTTTCGTCGCCGATGCGCGTGTCGAGCTTGAGGAAATCGCCGAGGCTATCGGCCCCGATTTCGATATCAGCGACAAAATCGACGACGTCGACACGCTTGGCGGTCTGATCTTTTCGGAACTTGGCCGTATTCCGGTGCGTGGTGAAGTCGTGCAGGCGGTGCCTGATTTCGAGTTCAATATTCTCGATGCCGATCCAAGACGGATCAAACGCGTGCGCATTATCCGCAAGCGTCATGCCATCCTGCGTCGCCGAGCGAAGGTGGAAGGCGAAAATCAAGGTTCCGGCGAACCGGAAGCCGACCTCGCCGCATCGGAAGACAAGGTCTCACGTCCGACGATCAACTAGCTTGGTCGTCCTTGCCAAGAGACGTCCGGCGAGGCAGTTCGTTCAATCATCATATGCCGCTTCATCCTTGGAGCGGCATTTTTCTTGCCAAGATTTGTGCAGATTGTTTTGCTTGCCTCGGCTCAACCGTCCGGCGGTCGCGCATTATGCGGCAAGTAGAGGCACGTCCATGCAACAGATCCCGAGTTGAGGACAAACGACCGGTTTTTTGAAAGACTGCGGCCAAAATGATTCGATCTTGAAGGGGCGAGGATGCGGCGGCTGTCTGATAGGGTAATCCTTGCTTGGGGAGCCAAGAGGGTACTTTTATGCATCTTCGCGGGCGCTGTCGGTGTCCTCGCCCTACCGCCAATCGGCTTTTTTGCCGCCATGTTCGTCTCTTTTACCTTGCTGGTCTGGCTGATGGATGGCACGGCTGCCGCGCCCAACAGCGGTGCGTTCGGCAATCTTCGCTCAGCCTTTTCGACCGGTTGGCTGTTCGGCTTCGGCTATTTCGTGGCGGGACTTTGGTGGCTGGGACATGCCCTGCTGATCGATGCCGATGAGTTTCTTTGGGCGCTACCCCTCGCGATCCTCGGCTTGCCAGCGATCCTGGCGATCTTTTATGGGCTCGCAGCGATGCTGGCGCGCATATTTTGGTCGGAGGGCGCCGGCCGCATCGCTTCGCTTGCTGCAGCTTTCGGGATCTGCGAGTGGCTGCGCAGTTTCATACTGACGGGTTTTCCCTGGAACATGATCGGCTATGGGATGACGCCAATTCCAATCATGATGCAGTCGGCCCATTTGGTCGGGATCCTTGGCATTACGTCATTGGCGGTTTTCGTCTTTTCTGCCCCTGCCTTGTTGTGGACGCGGCAAGGGGTCCGTGTTGGAATGACCGTGGCCGTGATCCTGCTCGCGGCCCATATCGGCTACGGTTTCTTCAGGCTTCATCTGGCCGCAAAGCCGGAATCAGATGAATCCGGCAGCGAGACCGTCATACGGCTGGTTCAGCCGTCGATCGACCAGTCCGATAAAATGGACACAGATGCTGACCGGAAAGCCATCTTCGAAAAGCACTTAAAACTATCCACGGCACAACCGGCAAACGGCGGGCGCAAGCCCGATATCATCGTGTGGCCGGAAACCGCCCTACCCTTTATCTTGACGGATAATAAGGACGCGCTGACGATGATTGCCGATGCGCTGGATGACAATCAAATTTTGATCACCGGTGCGGTACGTGTCGAAGAACCGATGCCCGGCGCCCCGGCGCGCTACTACAACTCCATCTATGTCATCGATGGGCGCGGCCAGATCTTGAGCGCGTCCGACAAGGTCCATCTTGTCCCGTTCGGGGAGTACGTGCCTTACGAGAACCTGCTCGATGCTTTCGGCATCAGAAACATCGTGGAGATACCTGGCGGGTTTTCCGCTGCGGCGAGCCGGCATCTTCTGACCCTTCCGTCCGGCCTGAAGCTTTACCCTGTCATCTGCTACGAAGCGATCTTTCCCGGTGAATTTGGTCCTGAAATTCAGCAGGCCAACGCCATCTTGAACGTAACGAACGATGCTTGGTTCGGTGATACGCCGGGACCGTATCAGCACTTTCTGCAGGCGCGTTTGAGAGCCGTCGAGACGGGGTTGCCGTTGATTCGCGATGCGAACAACGGCATTTCGGCCCTTGTCGATAAGTACGGCGAGATATCAACAGGTTTGCCGCTGAACGAGACAGGCTATGCAGACGCAACCTTGAGGGGATTATCGGCGCCCAACTCTCTCAACACCAATCGTGGACTCAATTTTGGGTTGATTGAAGTCTTTTTGACGGTTGGAGCACTGCTCGGGCGTTTCGGGTTTATTTCGAGAGCGAATTGACCAAAATACCCTAAAATTGCATAGTGATTTTGTAGTGCTAGGCAGGCCCGGGGGTCCTGCTGGCCACGGGAAAAGGTAATCACGCATATGGATGACCCTTCCTCTCATGTTCATATTACTGCTAGGGCACCACAAATGATTGAAAATAAGAAGAGGCCAAATCCCATTGACATTCATGTCGGCAGTCGGATTAGGCTTCGGCGTACAATGCTTGGCATGAGCCAGGAAAAGCTTGGCGAAAGCCTTGGGATCACGTTCCAACAAATTCAAAAATACGAAAAAGGCACAAACCGCGTCGGCGCGAGCCGTTTGCAGAATATTTCAAGCATTTTGAGTGTTCCGGTTTCTTTTTTCTTTGAAAACGCGCCCGGCGAAACCTCCGAGATGATGAACGCTCAGACCGACGGTCCGAGCGGATCAAATCATGTCGTAGACTTCCTGTCCTCTTCCGAAGGACTGCAGCTCAACAGGGCCTTTCTCAAGATCAACGACCCCAAGGTGCGTCGTCGCATCGTGGAACTTGTGAAAGCTTTGGGCACAGAGGCAGAGACCGATTGACACCCACCGCGGGTGCTTATTTCTCCTGCGCTCTTTCTCCTAAGCCGGCCCACACCGTGGACCGGCTTTTTTTATGCGCTGGAAACACTGCGATCTTTCCTGCCGGGAGCGTGCGATGCGCATGAAATCTTCTGTCAACCATACGGCCACGAACTTATCCAACCATAGCAAGGAAGATCGGAAACCCGCGATTGATATAAAGATATATTTATGTCCTTGTATTTTACTTCGGGAGTCGGTACCTACAGCGGTGCTTTTTGTTCTTTGAGGGAAATCCCGGAATGCGCGCAAATTATCTTTTTACCAGTGAATCCGTAGCCGAAGGTCATCCTGACAAGGTTTGCGACCGTATTTCAGACGAGATCGTCGATCTGGTTTATCGGGAAGCGGTAAAGACGGGCGTTAATCCATGGTCGGTGCGCATTGCCTGCGAAACCTTGGCCACGACCAACCGGGTCGTGATCGCCGGTGAAGTCCGTCTGCCTCCCAGCCTTATGAAAAAGGACAAGAACGGCAACGACGTCATCAATCCTGCCAAGTTCAAGACCGCCGCTCGCCGTGCGATCAAGGACATTGGTTATGAGCAGGACGGCTTCCATTGGAAGACGGCCAAGATTGACGTGCTCCTGCATTCGCAGTCTGCCGACATCGCACAGGGCGTCGACAACGCGTCCGACCAGCAAGGCGATGAAGGCGCTGGTGACCAGGGCATCATGTTCGGTTATGCTTGCCGCGAGACCCCGGAACTGATGCCGGCTCCAATCTACTATTCACATCGTATCCTCCAGCTTCTCGCCGCCGCGCGCAAGAAGGGCGACGGAGAGGTCGCAAAGCTCGGCCCCGATGCCAAGAGCCAGGTTACAGTACGCTATGCCGACGGCAAGCCCGCTGAAGTTGTTTCGATCGTTCTTTCGACACAGCATCTCGATGATAGCTGGGACTCCAAGAAAGTCCGTGCGGTCGTAGAGCCTTACATTCGAGAGGCTCTGGCCGATCTGCCGATTTCGGACAGCTGCAAATGGTACATCAATCCGACCGGTAAATTTGTCATCGGCGGCCCTGACGGTGACGCCGGCCTCACAGGCCGCAAGATTATCGTCGATACCTACGGCGGCGCAGCCCCGCACGGTGGCGGTGCCTTCTCCGGGAAGGACACGACGAAGGTTGACCGTTCGGCTGCCTATGCGGCGCGTTATCTTGCCAAGAACGTGGTTGCCGCCGGCCTTGCCGACAAGTGCACGATCCAGCTCTCGTATGCGATCGGCGTTGCACAGCCGCTGTCGATCTATGTCGACCTGCACGGAACCGGCAAGGTGTCTGAGGATCAGGTGGAAGCAGCAATCCGCAAGAATATGGATCTGTCGCCAACGGGCATTCGTCGACACCTCGATCTTAACCGGCCGATCTATGCAAAGACCTCCGCCTATGGCCACTTCGGCCGCAAGGCAGGCCGTGACGGCTCCTTTGCATGGGAACGGACCGATCTCGTAAAGGCCCTGAAGGAAGCTGTGAAGACCAAGGAAGCAGCATGACGGATATGGAGCGTCGTGGGCGCGCGACCGAAGCTTTCTTCGGTCGCCGCAAAGGCAAAGCTCTGCGTGATCAACAGGCGCAAAAGCTCACAACGCTACTCCCACGCTTCCGCATCGATTTGTCCGAGCCATCGCCCGGACAGATCGAAACGCTGTTCGTCGCCGATGTCGAACATGTGCGCGTCGAAATCGGATTTGGCGGCGGCGAGCATCTCATCCATCGCGCTCTCGAATTGCCTCGCACCGGTTTCATCGGCGTTGAGCCTTTCGTCAATTCGATGCAGAAGCTGCTGGCATCGGCTGAATCTCATAGCCTCGACAATCTGCGCGTCTATGACGATGATGCAACGCAACTCCTCGATTGGCTACCGGACAATTCGATCGATCATATCGATCTGCTTTACCCCGACCCCTGGCCGAAAAAGAAACATTGGAAGCGCCGGTTTGTCTCGAAGACAAACCTCGATCGTTTCCACCGCGTCCTGAAGCCGGGCGGGCTTTTTTGCTTTGCATCGGACATCGATACTTACGTTAACTGGACCTTGCTGAAGTGCGACGCCCATGAGGGCTTCGAATGGATGGCGCGCAACTCTGCCGACTGGTTGACACCTTACGAGAACTGGCCGAGCACGCGCTATGAAGCCAAGGCAAGGCGTGAAGGTCGCTCTTCTGCCTATTTGACATTCCGTCGCCTCTGATACGTTCAAGCTTTGCTCAATAGTCCGCCGGGCTGATCGTTTTTGGGATAGACATCTCGGCATGATCAAGCTCATCGTCTTTGATGTCGGCGAAACGCTCGTCAACGAAACACGGCACTGGCGCGAATGGGCTGCTTGGCTCGGGGTGCCGGAATTTACTTTTTCCGCTGTTCTTGGCGGGATGATTGCCACCGGTCGCTCGCATCGCGAGGTTTTCCCGCTTCTTGCTCAGATCAGCCACCCAGAGGCTGTGGCACGACGTTCGGCGTCGGGCTGGACGTACAAGATCGTTGCCGAGGATTTCTATCCTGATGTTGCGGCGTGCTTATCGGACCTGCGAACCGCCGGTTTCAAGATCGGCATTGCCGGCAATCAGCCAGCAGAATGCGAGACGTGCATCTCCAGCATGAACATCAAGCTTGATCTTGTCGGTTCGTCTGGAAGATGGGGCTTTCAAAAGCCGTCCCTGGAGTTTTTCAACCGTATTACGCAGGAAAGCGGCCTTCTACCAAGGGAAATATGTTATGTCGGCGACCATCCGGTCAATGACATTGGGCCTGCAAAACAAGAAGGAATGACAGCTGTTTGGCTGCGTCGCGGTCCGTGGGCCGCCCTTCTTCGCCATGAGGAAGCAGCAAGGGCCGCGGACTTTGTTGCTGACGATCTCACATCGCTCACACGTTGGCTGATACGGTCATCTCCCTGAAACTTGAGGGCACCACGCCTTATGCTGCGCGATCGCCGCGCAAAATGCTCGCGGCGAGAGACCGCCGCGTTCATTCGCACGCAATATCAGAATTAGTGCAGGCTGACAGTTTTCAGTTCGTCCTCTGCCGCTTTGAAGAAGGTGCTGGAGCGATTATCCGTCAGCAGGATGGGCGTGCCATCTGCGCCGAACAGGGCCCACAAATCGACGCCTGGTTCGATATCCGGAGCCTCAGGAAAGCAACGGGATACGTCTTCTGTGCGGATTTTGCGGATATAGGCAACCTCTCCATTGCCAATTCCGGCGAGCTCGGCCTTGGTCAGACCGGCATTTGCGTGTTTCATCAACATTCCTTCACCTCCACCAGAGGGACATCTGCGCCGAAACACCGGCGCAGTATTCTTTGTTTCCCGCATAGCGTCGCCACCACGGCGATCGACTATGCATCGGACGGCGCAAATGCAACCATCGTCCTACTGTGGAACTGAAATGTTAATTTTCTTCACCATACGTGCCGGTTCGGGTCGAATAAGATCAACCGACAGCAAGCCATTTTTCAAACTTGCACCCAAAACGCGAATGCCATCGGCAAGCACGAATATGCGCTGGAACTGGCGCGATGCGATACCTCGATAAAGGTAATCGCGTTCGGTCTGGTCAGATTGACGCCCGCGAATGACAAGCTCGTTTTCTTCGGTGGTGACCTCAAGCTCATCCTCGGAAAAGCCTGCAACGGCCAAGGTGATGCGAAGCCGTTCAGGCGCACCTGTTTCAGGATTTGCAGAAACGCGTTCAATATTGTACGGAGGATATCCGTCGCTCGCTTTGGAAATCCGCTCAAGCGTCTTTTCCATGGCGTCGAAGCCCAGCAGCAGCGGGCTGGCAAAAGGTGTCATACGGCTCATTTTTCAAGTCCTTGATCCAAGCGACCTTTCCGGACCTTTCTGCAAGCATCCAGACCGGACCAATATGGGAAGCTTGAGTCGCCAGCGCAAGATATCCCTTTCAGGAAGCGCGCCTTGACAAAGGCTTCGGTGCCTTTCAATCAAGATGATCATGCATGGCGTGGCTGCGTTGAAATCGATGAAAGGGTGAGAACTATGAGCAGTTTGCGGAAGATCATTATCGATACGGATCCCGGTCAGGACGATGCAGCCGCAATCATGCTGGCCTTCGGCAGCCCGAGCGAAATCGAGATACTCGGGATTACGGCTGTTGCCGGCAATGTGCCGCTTTCTTATACGAGCCGCAATGCGCGCATCATCTGCGAACTTTGCGGGCGCACCGATACGAGAGTCTTTGCCGGGGCCGACAAGCCGATCAAGCGCAAACTGGTGACCGCCGAGCATGTGCACGGAAAAACGGGTCTCGATGGTCCTGTTCTGCCGGAGCCGACCATGGCGCTTCAGCAAGGCCATGCCGTCGATTTCATCGTTGATACGATCCGCCGCGAGGAAGAGGGGAGTGTCACGCTCTGCACGCTTGGGCCTTTAACGAATATCGCCCTTGCCTTTGAAAAGGCACCGGACATCGTATCGCGCATCAGGGAACTCGTCATGATGGGCGGCGGCTTTTTTGAAGGGGGCAACATCACGCCCGCTGCGGAATTCAATATCTATGTCGATCCGGAAGCTGCCGATATCGTCTTCCGATCTGGGGTCCCGATCGTGATGATGCCGCTCGACGTGACACATCAGCTTCTCACCCGCAAGGACCGCGTAGGCCGGATGGCGGAGATTGGAACGCCGCCAGCCAAGGCCATGGTGGAGATGCTCGAATTCTTCGAGCGCTTCGACGTGGAGAAGTATGGCTCGGACGGCGGGCCACTGCATGATCCGACCGTCATTGCCTATCTCTTGAAACCTGAGCTGTTCAGCGGACGTGAGTGCAATGTCGAAATTGAAACTAAGTCGGAACTCACTGAAGGCATGACCGTCGTCGACTGGTGGCATGTCACCGATCGCAAGCGCAATGCCAAGGTGATGCGGTTCGTCGATGCGGACGGCTTCTTTGATCTTTTGATCGAGCGATTTGCCCGGATCTGACGAGCCGTTACGAAAAAAGCGCGAGCCGGGCTCGCCGGATCGCGCTCTGGCTTTAAGCTTGCTTTGATCTTAAATGATCACGCGTCTTTCTGATCGAGGTAGGAGTTGCCCGCATCCTGGTCGATCTTCGGGCCGCCTTTGGCGACGCCGACCATGGCGGGGCGCAACACGCGCTCGCCAATGGTGTATCCGGCCTGGACGACTTGAACGACCGTATTGTTCGGCACATCCGGGTTCGGCACTTCGAACATGGCTTGATGGAAGTTCGGGTCGAACTTCTGTCCGACAGCGTCCAATTGACGGACGCCGTGTCTCTCAAGGGCGCCCAACATCGAGCGTTCCGTCATCTCTACGCCTTCGATCAAGCTTTGAAGACCGGCATTGCCAGCTTCCTTTGCCTCAGCGGGAATAGCATCAAGCGCACGACGCAAATTGTCGGCAACCGCCAGCATGTCGCGTGCAAAACCTGCGACGGAATAGGACTTTGCATCCTTCACGTCGCGTTCGGTGCGCCGACGCAAATTATCCATCTCGGCAGCAAGGCGAAGATAGCGATCGCGGAGTTCGGAATTTTCCGCTTTCAGGACATCCAGCGGATCGGGTTCACTCGCCGCCTCAGGTTCCTGTGCAGCAGTTTCTTGCTCGACGTTCGCGGCCGCGTCGGCTGCAGCTTCCGCCGCGGCGGCATCAGGTCCGTTTTTCGTCGTTTCGTCAGTCATGACGCTCTCCGGTTATCAGATGTCAAAGGGGTTGGGCCCGATATCGAGCTTCATTTTCGAAAAATCAAGTCCGCGTGAGCAAGAAGACGGAACAAGCGTGAAATTGACGCTAATGCCCGCCTCTCGACAGGCGTGAAATAAGCTGCGCCGTATAGTCCACCATGGGAACGAGGCGCGAATAGTTGAGCCTCGTCGGCCCGATCACGCCAACGGCGCCAACGATCCGCTCATCCTCGTCGCGATAGGGCGCAACGATCAGCGAGGAACCGGACAGGGAAAACAGCTTGTTCTCCGAGCCAATGAAGATGCGTACTCCGGATCCGCTTTCGGCCAAGTTGAGGAGCTCGATCAGACTATCCTTGCGTTCGAGATCGTCGAACAGCATGCGTAAGCGATCAATATCTTCAGCGCCGTCGAGCCCTTCCAGAAGATTGGCGCGGCCGCGGATGATCAGTTGGGCCGGCTTTTCTTTCTCAGCGCTTCCGGCCCAAACAGCAATCCCTCGCTCGATCAGTTCCTGGGACAACGTATCGAGCTCGCGGCGCACATCGTCCTTGAGCCGACTGAGCTGTTGCCGGAACTCGGACAAGGTCTGCCCCGTCATGTGGGCATTCAAAAAGTTGGCGGCCTCAACGAGCTGCGCCGACGTCGTTCCGGCCGGCAGCTCGATAATACGATTTTCGACCTGGTCATGGTCACCGACAAGAATGGCGAGCGCTTTCGTTGGCTCGAGCCGAATGAATTCGACATGTTTGAGAACCGGATCGCTTTTTGACGTGATGACCAAGCCCGCACCGCGCGAAATGCCCGACAACATGCTGCTGGCATCGTTCATCACCGATTCAAGAGGCTTATCACGCCCGTCGATCCGCATCTGCCGGTCGATAGTTGCCCGTTCTTCCGGCGAAAGGTCCCCGACTTGCATGAAGGCATCGACGAAGAAGCGCAAACCGATCTGCGTCGGCAAACGCCCGGCGCTGATATGAGGGGAATAGATGAGGCCCAATTCCTCGAGATCGCTCATCACGTTGCGCACGGATGCCGGCGAGAGCGACATGGGCAGGAGGCGGGAAAGGTTGCGCGAACCGAGCGGCTCCCCGTTTTCCAGATAGCCTTCAACGATACGACGAAAGATCTCCCTTGAGCGCTCGTCCAGCGGAATCACAGTCTCCGAACCCTGCGTCGTTCTAAAACCCATGAGGCCTTTGGAACTCCTTTTGTTGTTTCCACGAAATATAGTCATTCGCGGCCGCCGATGAAAAGGGAATTTGCAAATGAACGCGCTCAATCGTAGAAGGCACGCAACGAAATAAGGAGACGACGGATGCGGCCATCAGGCAGAAAGACCGACCAAATGCGCAAAGTCTCGTTCGAGCGCAACTTTGCCAAACATGCCGAAGGCTCCTGTCTCGTCAAATTTGGCGACACGCACGTGCTGTGCACCGCAAGCCTGGAAGAAAAAACGCCGCCGTGGCTGCGCAATTCCGGCAAGGGCTGGGTCACTGCCGAATATGGCATGTTGCCCCGTGCGACAGGCGAGCGGACTAAGCGCGAGGCAGCCGCCGGCAAGCAAGGCGGCCGTACGCAGGAAATTCAGCGCCTGGTTGGCCGCTCGCTGCGCGCAGTCGTCGACCTCACAGCATTGGGTGAGCGGCAGATTACGATCGATTGCGATGTGCTGCAGGCTGACGGGGGAACCCGCACGGCCTCGATCACCGGCGGCTGGGTCGCGCTCCACGACTGCCTGAAGTGGATGGAAAACCGCAACATGATCAAGATCGATCGGGTCTTGAAGGACCACGTTGCAGCAATCTCTTGCGGTATCTTTGCAGGACAGTCTGTCATCGATCTCGACTACCTGGAAGATTCTGCGGCAGAAACGGACGCGAACTTTGTCATGACAGGGGCCGGCGGTATCGTGGAAATCCAGGGAACGGCCGAGGGCGCGCCTTTTAGCGAAGATCAGTTTTCGTCATTGATGGGCCTGGCAAAGGCGGGTATCCGTGAATTGGTCGATCTGCAGAAGCAGGCAATTGGCTGATGCGGGACATGCTGGAAGGCATTCTGGAGACGGCGCTTTATGCCGAAGATCTCGATGCGGCGGAAAATTTCTACGGACATATTCTGGAGCTTGAGAAAGTCAGCCGCGCCGACGATAGACATGTCTTCTACCGCAGCGGCAACGGTATGCTGCTGATCTTCAATCCGAACGAAACGGTGAAGCCGCCGGAACAAGATGCGCTTCAGGTCCCTCCTCACGGCACAAGAGGCCAGGGGCATATATGTTTTCGCGTTTCGGCCGAAAACCTCGATCGGATTGCAATAAGGCTCGAAGCTGCGGGCATTCTCATTGAATCGCGCGTATCATGGCCAAATGGCGGCCGGTCGATCTATTTCCGCGACCCGGCCGGCAATAGCCTGGAATGCGCTGAAGCCCGCATCTGGGGCATCGTATAGGAACTGGAATGCGCAAACTCGATACCAAAACAATCGTTGTCGCCAGTCACAATGCCGGCAAGATCCGTGAAATCGAAGATCTCATTGGACCTCTCGGGTTTTCGGCAAAGTCTGCCGCAGAGCTGAAGTTCGCCGAACCTGACGAAACGGGAACGACCTTCGAAGAGAACGCTGCCATCAAGGCACTCGCCTCGGCCAAGGCCGCCGGGATGCCGGCTTTGTCGGATGATTCCGGGATCGTTATCGATGCGCTGGGTGGCCGACCCGGCGTCTACACCGCCAATTGGGCCGAGACGGCGGACGGCACGCGCGACTTCGCGATGGCGATGCAAAAGGTCGAAACCGCTTTGCAGGATGCCGGCGCAACGAAGCCGGAACAGCGGACGGCACGATTCGTCAGTGTGCTTTGCCTTGCCTGGCCGGACGGCCATACTGAGTTTTTTCGGGGTGAGGTCGAAGGTCTGGTCGTTTGGCCGCCGCGAGGCACGCAGGGTTTTGGATATGATCCCGTTTTTCAACCTCTCGGTCATGAACGAACCTTCGGCGAAATGAGTGCGGAGGAAAAGCATGGTTGGCGGCCCGGCGATCCCGTCGCTCTTTCGCATCGTGCGCGGGCCTTCAAGATCTTTGTAGAGACCTGCCTGGAGCTTTGAACGAGCAGTGGATATTCTGGATATGCCGCAAGATACGGTGCTAGACGGCGGCTTGTTAAAGGACACGGGCGATCCCGGCTTTGGTGTCTATGTCCACTGGCCATTTTGTGCCGCTAAGTGCCCCTATTGTGACTTTAACAGCCATGTACGGCATCAGGCCATCGATCAGGAACGCTTTGCCAGGGCGTTCCAGCAGGAAATCTCGGTTGCCCGGCAGATGAGCGGCCCCAAAACCGTCACGAGCATCTTTCTCGGCGGCGGAACGCCGTCACTCATGAAGCCGGAGACGGTCGACACCATTCTGCAATCGATTGCGGAACATTGGCATGTTCCAGACGGTATCGAGATCACTATGGAGGCCAATCCTTCCAGCGTGGAAGCAGAGCGTTTCCGTGGCTACCGTGCTGCTGGGGTCAATCGTGTGTCGCTGGGCGTTCAGGCTCTCAATGACCGGGATCTGAAATTTCTCGGTCGCCTGCACAATGTCGAAGATGCCCTGAAAGCCATCCGGCTCGCCCGCGAGATTTTTCCGCGCATGTCGTTCGACCTGATCTATGCCAGGCCCAACCAGACGGTGGCTGACTGGGAGGCTGAATTGATCGAGGCCATGTCTTATGCGGTCGATCATCTTTCGCTCTACCAATTGACCATCGAGGAAGGCACGCCGTTTTACGGTCTGCACAAGGCCGGCAAGCTCATCGTTCCCGATGGCGATCACTCCGCTCTGCTCTATGAAGCGACGCAGGCGATTACGGCGGCCAATGGCTTACCGGCCTATGAAGTTTCCAATCATGCCAAACCCGGCGCAGAAAGCCGTCACAATCTCACCTATTGGCGTTATGGCGACTATGCAGGCTTAGGGCCGGGAGGACATGGCCGATTGTCACGGGGGTCGGAAAAGATTGCCACCGCCACGGAGCGCAACCCGGAAGCCTGGCTCTCGCTTGTGGAAGAGCATGGCCACGGGATCATCGATCAGGAACGGCTTGGCTATGATGAACAAGCAGATGAATTGCTGCTGATGGGCCTGCGGCTTCGCGAGGGCGTCGATCTTGCGCGCTGGCAACAGCTTTCCGGCCGCGACCTCGATCCAAGGCGAGAAGAGATGTTGCTGTCCCACGGCTTTGTCGAGCGCATCGGCAATTCTCGGCTGCGCTGCACGCCCTCAGGCATGCTCATTCTCGATTCCGTCGTCGCAGACCTCGCCTGCTGACGACAGACCACCTGCACTCAAACTGCCTCAGCAGAGATGGCCGTAGAGCTCCGGGCCTGAAAAATATTATAAGGCCCGCGGCCTAAGGCCCAGTCTGGTGAAGAACTTGGCGGAAAGGTCGAGAGCCAAAGCCTCAAAGCCAGACGGTCTTCCACGCAACAGCCAAAGCAGGAAGCAGACGGCGGCATAGACAAGCACACCTATCACGACCTTCAGCGATAACAGAAGAACTGCATTTTGTGGGCCTGCCACCGACTGAACGGCGACGATAAGTGCTGCGAGCCCCACATAGGCGCGCCAGTTCTGTACGAAGGTTTCCTGGATGGAGATCTTCATGATGCGCCGCAACATGACATATTGGGCGGAGGCCGTGATGATATTGGCAGCAATTAAGGCTGAAGACGCGCCGAGCAGGCCGAAATAGTAGACGCCGAGCGTGACCATGACGAGCACGGCGAGGACGGAGATCACACGCTCATAAAGAGCGAGGTTTGGTCGGCCGATGGCGCTGTAGATCGGCGTGGGCCAAAGCCAGAAGACGTTCACCGCATAGGCGATCGACACGATCTTGATGGAGAGCGTCGCGGCCAGCCACTTGTCGCCCAACATGACCGGCACCAGTTCGTTGGCCGTCAAAGCGATGCCGACAATGGCCGGAATGAGAATATAATGGGTGGCGGACTGCCAGCGATAAAACAGGGTCCGCATCCCCTCGATGTCGTTTCGCAAATGCGCGAAGGCAGGAAACAGCGCGACCGAGAGAGGCCCCATCGTCTCGGCGGCCGGAATGATTGCGATGTCCTTGCTGACCTTATAGAGCCCCAGTTGGTCTGCGCTGAGATTCTTTCCAACGATCGCTGCATCCCAGTTCTGGGAAAAATAAAGCAGGATGTTGCTCGCGATGATCCATCGCGAAAACTGGAAAACCTCGCCAAAATGAAGGAACGAGAGCCTGATTTTCATCGGCGCCACGATGTAGGATGTCACGAGACGAAAGATCCCACCTGCGACCAATCCGAAAGCGAAGGCATAGTAGCTGTGCAGAACGTAGGCCGCGCCGATCGTCAAAATAAACGTCAGCACCTTTTCGGCGGTCTGCAGGGTGAAATAGATCGAGAACTTAAAGTCCCTTTGAATGGTGATGATCTTCGTGCTGCCAAAACCATCCAGCAGTGAGATAAACGACACCGCATAGATCAATCCCGTGGCATTGGGCTCATTCATGAAAGCGGCGGCAGAGGGCGCGATCAGGACCAGGATCAAAAAGATCAAAAGGCCTCGAATGGCATTCAGCGTCCAAGCCGTGTGATAATAGGCTTCATCGTCCGTCTGCTTTTGGATCAGCAATTCGTTGAAGCCGAACTGCGAGCATGCGTCGAGCAACCCGGCGACAAGAATCGCAACCACCAAGGTTCCAAAGTCGCTGGGCGCAAGAAGTCTCGCCAGAATGATCGTGCTTGCCAAGGATAGCCCGCGCACAGCCCACCTTGCAGCGACCGTCCACATGGAAGCGCGTACGGTCGCGCGCGTCACGTCGCCGGCAAGATCTTTTTCTTTCATTTCAGACATTGGCGATTGCCGAATTCCTTGAAGTCTCTTCACCGAAACGGATCAAAAGCTTGTCCAGCGACGAGCCTGAAGGCGGCTTGCTGTATGAGGGGTGCTTTTTTATGACCTCATTCCACAGGTGCAAGGCATAAGATTGCGGTGTGATGACGCTATCAACGTCAAAAGCTGGATCCAAAAGCTTTTCGGCATCCCGGTAATGCAAAGGATAAAAAGCGGCTGGGGCGAGCGGTTCGACCCCGAGCTTCTTCGAAAGTTTGGTAAAGGCCGTAACGCCATGCGTTCCCCAAGGCATCATGGATGCTAGGGGGCGACCCGCCAGGACGTGCAAACGGATCTTGAAGCGGCTCCAGGCCTTGATCCTCAACCATTCGGGAATGTCGTCGCGCTCAAATAGATCAAGCAGCTCCGTCAGCAGAGGATGATGCCTATCCATGTAAAAGAAGGCGTTGTTGATGAACTCATCGTCCTGTCGGCCTGCAATGTAATCGCCGCTCAACGCGATGGGTCTCAAGCAAATCATGTCTGCATCGGACCAAAAGCCCAGCCCCTCGCGTTGGAGCTTCAGCCTGAAATAATCGGCCGCAAGAGCATAGGAGCCGTTTTTGCCATATCTCAGATTACGAGCCTTGCCCCAAGGCAACAGAGCGCTCGCTTCATGACGCGACACCTCTTTCGGGACGCCCTCTACCTCGCCATACGTAAACAGATTGACGCGGTGTCCTGATTGAAGGAAGGAGCGCATGGAGGCAGCTTCGATCGGCCCAAGCGCCTTGCCGATCCAAAACATATTCACGTCCATCAATCTGCTTTTGGGGAATTTATGCAGCAGCATCCAGACCTCTCAAAATGATGTTTGGATGCCTGAAGCGGTGGGCGAGAGAGTATCGGCTGAACCTAAAATACTTTTATCGCCACAGTTCTGTTTGAAGCATCCGAGTAATTAAGAATCAATAAACAATCATAGGCGTTATCACGTCTTTTATAACTGTAATAGTATGACTTTTTAATGTCTAATCCGAATAACTACTTAAAGTAGGTTGCTGAAATGAATCTATACTTCCTTTTATAGTATATTTTAATTTAGATATCCCTTTATCATTCCTGAGCAAGACGAATTTCCACGCATCCGTACCATTTGCACGGGCGCTCATCACTCTCAGACTACTTCTTTGAATTTATTGGCATATGCTCTCGCGCCACTCGTGCCGACGTCTAAGCGATTGCATTTGCAGATGCGGGGACCTCATTTCTGCGGCCCTGAAGAAGTACGGAGGAAAACGCGTCCGGCATAGGTGCGTCGCCTAGGGCTTGTGGGAAAGCGCTGCTCGCTGTGATTGAGGCACTGATCTAGATTCGGACAAATTGCGGGTGAAAAACCGATGAGCAGCGGCCATGCCTTATCCATTGTCGAGATGAAAAAGCACACTTCAGCGCGTTGCGCAGTTCATGCCTGTCGAACGAAGCGAACAAAGATCGGATAAAATAAATAAAAGCGGCGTTTGCGCACTCAATCAAGTGCGCAAACGCCGCTCATCATTCAGCAATATGCAGACTGCTACTCGTTGATGAGGCGCTTCAGAAGCTCGATCTCATGCGACAGCTTCGTGTCGCCGGAGATCAGTTCCTCGATCTTACGCACCGCATGCAGAACCGTCGTGTGGTCGCGACCGCCAAAGCGACGGCCGATTTCCGGGAACGACCGCG
This sequence comes from Oryzifoliimicrobium ureilyticum, assembly GCF_037199735.1. Classification (NCBI taxonomy): domain Bacteria; kingdom Pseudomonadati; phylum Pseudomonadota; class Alphaproteobacteria; order Hyphomicrobiales; family Rhizobiaceae; genus Oryzifoliimicrobium; species Oryzifoliimicrobium ureilyticum. The sequence continues at coordinate 113,427 of NZ_JBBBVQ010000006.1, forward strand.
GCGTGAGCGTCTTCGACAAATACATCGCAATCTGGCGCGGCTTGACGATGACGCGGGTGCGCCGGTTCGAAACCAGCTCCTGACGCGAGACATTGTAGTGACGAGCCACGATGCGCTGGATGTCCTCGATCCTGACGCGGCGAGGTTCACCCGCACCGACCAGATGAGCCAAGAGTTCATCGACCCGCTCGATGCTGAGATTGGGCTCAAACGACCGGCGGAAGACGAGCTGGTTGAAGGCGCCTTCAAGTTCACGGCCGCTTGCCGTCACGCTGCGGGCAACATGCGAAAGAATATCGAGCGGGATGTCCAAGGAAGGATCCTCCTGCTGCGCAGCAGCAAGCCGGCGCTTCAGGATCTCAAGCCGCATCTCGTAATCAGGGCCATCAAGCTCAATGGCAACGCCCCCTTGAAGACGCGAGCGAACACGCGGATCGAGAGATTCAAGCTCCCAGGGCGCGCGGTCAGCCGCGACGACCACCTGCTTTGCACTGTCGAGCAAGGAATTCAGGAGATGGCAGAACTCGTGCTGGATCATCTTACCTTGCAGGAACTGCATGTCGTCGATGATCAAGAGATCGATATTGCGAAGAGAGTCCTTCAGCGTCAGCGCATCGTTGTCGCGAATAGCCGTTGCAAAACGCCACATGAAATATTCGGCGGTCAGATAAACGACGCGAAGGCTCCGGGGATTGGCAACGGCTGCATTGGCAACCGCCTGCAGCAAGTGCGACTTCCCAAGCCCGACGCTGGCATGCACGAAGAGCGGATTAAAACGTACTGCGCCTTGGCCAGCCTCGGCAATCGTCTTGGCAGCTGCCAACGCAACGCGGTTGGAGCTGCCCTCTACGAAACTATCGAACGTATAACGGGGATCGAGCGGAGAACCGAAGAGCGGCTGGCCGGAGGTCGGCGCCGCTGGACGGTTCGTCGCGGCGGCAGCAACCACGTTTTGTGTGAACTGGCCAGCGGACTGCAAACTCTGACGGCGTTGGGCAAGGTTGACGGTGACCGGCTCGGACTGTGTTGCCGGCTCTTCCACCGGCTTCAGCATTGGCCGAGCGGCAGTACGAACGAGAATTTCAACCTTTAGAATTTCCGGATCTTCTGCCTGGAACAGGCTGGTGATGATATCGAGATAACGGTTGTTGATCCATGCCTTCAGGAAGGTTGTCGGAACCGACAGTCGAACAACACTTTTCGATATGGAGTGCAGTTTCATACGCTGGAACCAGCTTGCATAGACGTCCGGGCCAACTTGTGCCTTCAGACGAGCGCTGACGCGTTCGAACAGTACGCCTTGCTTCATGTCTCTCTTTTCCCCCGCCGCTTCAAGGCAAATAGAGCCAATCACGGAAACCTGGTCATTATCCAAAGCTTCCGCCGCCATCGATTCCAACTGCATTATGCCGCCTTCCAATTTCCCTCGGGCGTCAGCTTTAGCGCTTCGCCCGATTATTTATCCGTTATGACAGGACCGCCTCTTCATGGAGCTATCCTATCGGTTCACGCAAATACTATGTTTGGCAAAATCGGGTGAAGAACTCACCTTTGAGGTTTGTCGCTTCCGCCTTCCATGTCTGCCGGGCCCTCGTCAGTACCCTTTGGACGTTTGCCGCCCGATCTACGCTTTTCCCTCCTCACACGCCCTAATTGCATCACTTCAAAAAAAACGCACAACGATACCTTCACCGCGGCAAAGGCCACGGCTCAAATCGCCGTCTTGAATGATGAACTCGAAAGCAAGTCCGCCCCCGAACAGAAGGACACGAAATCTACGCCCTGCCGACGTGGCAGTGGTCTTGCCTCAACCATGCAGGTGAGATTGGCGTCCCTGTTGGAAGTCATTTACGCAGGATCGTGTTCGGAGATCAACGATGAATTTTACGCAAAATTAAGCGCCGGCCATTGACTCTAAGCTGGGTTTTCGGGCGTCACGCAAGCGTCAAAAAAGAATCGCTGTTGAATCAAGGGGATTCACGAAAATTGCAAAACTGCCACGGTCGAAAACAAAAAAAAATAAAAACGACTTGACTCTCTTTCGGTCAAAAAGGCGACCCTCAGAACATTACCGAACCGCAATATCCTTCCGTAAGACATTGATAAAAAAACAAAATTTTTGTCACGCCTCTGACATGAAAATAACGCTGATGAGTCAATGAAATTGTCGTATGCGCAAAATGCAAAAAGCCCGGTAAAGTTACCGGGCTAAAATTTCGCAGCAATTTGTAGACGAAAATTACGCGTTCACAGACGTCGAAAGAGCCTTCAAGCGGGCAGCAAGGCGAGACACTTTACGTGATGCCGTGTTGGCATGAAGAACGCCCTTGCTGGCAGCGCGAGCAAGCTCAGGTTCAGCCACCAGGAAAGCTTCCTTTGCCTTGGCTGCATCACCCGATGCCAGTGCTTCTTCGACCTGGCGAACGTAGGTACGGACGCGCGAACGGCGCGCCTTATTGACGGCGGTGCGGCGAGCGATCTTGCGGGTCGCCTTCTTCGCCGAAGTTGTATTGGCCATGTATGCCTCTCTCACAAATTCGAACAAACTCCGCCATCACCGCGGGCCCAAGGCCACCTATCGAGTAATAAGGGAGCAATCACGGAATGCCAGAACGGCTTTCCGAACCGTGGGCGGGCATATACTCCCAATGGCGGGTTGCGTCAACGCGCTTTTTCAGGGATTTCGCGTTGTTGCCGCGCGCCATGGCGCGAATGTAGAGCTTTTGATCCATTGGCAAACAATGCATCAAGTCTTTCAGGCTTCTGCTCCACAGCAACGGCCCAATGATTTTCAGCGACGTCTTTCACCAGATAGCTCGCGCTACGTGTCGATTTTCGAACCGAAACTGCGCGTGCCGAGGGACTAGCGGTTCTTGAAGTCAGGCTTCCTCTTTTCGACAAAGGCCGTCATGCCCTCCTTTTGATCCTCCATCGCAAAGAGGCTTTGAAACAGCCTGCGCTCAAAACGCAAGCCTTCGGCCAAACTGACCTCGGCAGAGCGGTTCACCGCTTCCTTAGCCATCAGGATCGATGGCATTGATAGGGAGGCAATCTTCTCAGCGACTGCGATCGCCTCCTCCATGAGCCGGTCAGGTGCAACAATACGAGACACAAGGCCACAGCGTTCGGCCTCGAGCGCGTCCATCATCCGTCCGGTCAAAACGAGATCCATGGCCTTCGCTTTGCCCACCGCCCGCGTCAGGCGCTGGCTTCCACCCATTCCAGGTATAATCCCAAGGGTGATTTCCGGCTGGCCAAACTTTGCCGTCTCTGCGGCAATTACAATGTCGCACATCATGACAAGCTCGCATCCGCCGCCGAGTGCAAACCCGTTGACGGCAGCCACAATTGGCTTGCGTGCCGCCGCCACCTCTTCCCAACCGGATAGAAAGTCATCCTTATAGATAGCGGCGAATTCAAGCGGCTGCATTTCCTTGATATCGGCACCCGCCGCAAAGGCGCGTTCCGATCCCGTCAGGATAATAGCGCTAATCGCTTCATCCTGGTGAAGCTCGCGATAGGCCTCGCGAAGCTCTTTCAGAAGTGTCGAATTCAGAGCATTGAGCGCTTTTGGGCGATTCAACGTGACTATGGCATATCCGCTTCGCTTTTCGACCAGCAAGGTTTCGTAAGTCATAGCCGCCTCCGTCTCCTATTTCTGGCAGACTGGACAGTAAAAGGTCGAACGCCCAGCCTGAACGATCCGTCTCACGATACCTGTGCAACTTTGCCTAGGGCAAGGCGCCTCCTCGCGATCATAGACTGAAAAAGAGTGCTGGAAATAGCCGAGCGAGCCGTCGGTGCGGATGTGATCGCGCAGGGATGACCCGCCAGCGGCGATCGCATCACTGATAACGGCGCGGATCGCTTCTTCGAGCTCAGCGAGCCTCGGCAACGCGCGGCCGTTTTTTGCCACCAGCGTTCTTGCCTTGCGCAGCGGCGAAAGCTGAGAACGCCATAGGGCTTCGCAGACGTATATATTGCCGAGGCCAGCGATCAGCCTTTGATCAAGAAGCGCGGTTTTCAAAGGCTGGGTTTTGTCCCTGAAGCGGGTCGCCAGGTATGCGCTGCTCAGGGCATTTCCCGTCGGCTCTGGCCCCATGTCCTTGAAAAACGCCACCTCGTCGAGACTGGCACGATCCGCAATATCCATAAAGCCGAACCGGCGAGGATCGTTATAGATGACGCGCAGTTTTTCGCCCGCCGAAGAAAGATGGAAAACGACGTGGTCGTGGCGCTCGTCCTTCGATCGTTCGTGGTGAAAGATACCCGGCGTTGCCCCTTCCTTTTCGGTTTCGATCCGAAACGATCCCGACATGCCGAGGTGAGAAATGATGGTGCGCCCATTGTCGAGGTCGATTAGAAGATATTTTGCGCGACGCCCCAGTGCAACGATCCGCCTGCCCGCCGCTTCCTGCGCAAGGCCCTTTGGCAAAGGAAAGCGTAGATCCGGCCGGCGCAGCTCCAGGCTGTCGATCAGCCTTCCCTCCATTGCAGGAGCAAGACCAAGCCTTACCGTTTCGACTTCTGGCAATTCCGGCATCTTCACCCATCTATAGATAACGTGTTTCAACGGCCGGCGATGTGCGCTATAGCGGCTTACCGCATGCACGGCCGCCGGCCACAGATAGCGTTGCGGCAGGCAGATTGCCACGGCCGCCTGTAGCGATTTTTGGAAACGGAGCAAATTGATGTCTGAAAGACGGACCTCCGCCGACGGCGGCATGGAAACCTCATATGGCTTTCGGGAGGTTGGAAACGGCGAAAAGCAGAGCCTCGTCAATGATGTCTTCCACAAAGTTGCCAAGCGCTACGACATCATGAACGACATGATGTCCATGGGGCTACACCGCGTCTGGAAGGATGCGATGATCTCGGCCCTTAACCCTAAAAAGGAATCGGGATACCGGGTTCTGGACGTTGCCGGTGGCACGGGCGATATCGCCTTCCGCATCGTCGAGGCGTCAGGGCGCCTCGCGCATGTCACGGTGCTCGATATCAATGCATCCATGCTGGGGGTCGGGGAAGAGCGCGCCGCATCGAAGAAGCTTTCCGATAACCTAACCTTTGTCGAAGCCAATGCGGAAAGCCTGCCGTTCGAGGACGCGAGCTTCGACGCCTATACCATCGCTTTCGGTATTCGCAACGTTCCGCGCATCGACGTCGCCCTTTCTGAAGCCTATCGCGTCCTGAAGCGCGGCGGCCGGCTTCTTGTGCTGGAATTTTCTGAGGTGGAGATCGCCGGGCTCGACAAGATTTACGATGCCTGGTCGTTCAATGCGATACCGCGGTTTGGCAAGGCCATCACGGGGGATGCCGAGCCGTATCAATATCTGGTTGAATCGATCCGCAAGTTCCCCAATCAGGAAAATTTTGCGGCCATGATTCAGAAGGCCGGTTTTTCCAGGGTGAACTACACCAATTACACCGGCGGCATCGCCGCACTTCATTCCGGCTGGAAGCTTTGAGAGCTGGTTTCCTGTTGATAGTGAAGCATCCGTATCAATTCATCTTGCAAGAGCGGCAGACACGATGAGTGCTTTCGGCGCCTATTTCCGGCTTTGGCGCGTCGGTTGGATCCTTGTGCGGGAAGGCGTCATTTCGGCCCTTCCATCGGACGGATTGCCGCCGTCCGTCGCGCTTGCCAAATCCTTTGTTCCGGTTTTCGAAAGAAAGCGCGCAAAACATCAAAAGCGAAGCGATCGGCTATCGCAAGCGGTCGAGCGTCTCGGGCCTTCCTATGTGAAGATCGGCCAGTTCCTGGCTACGCGTCCGGACGTGGTCGGTATCGAATTCGCCAACGACCTGTCGCAGCTTCAGGATCGGATGGCGTTCTTTCCCACCGAGCACGCCAAGGCCAATATCGAAGGATCGATAGGGCGAAGCCTTGACGATCTTTATGTCAGCTTCGGCGCCCCTATAGCGGCGGCCTCGATTGCCCAGGTTCACCCCGCCGAGGTCAGACAGGGCGGGACGGTTCGCAAGGTAGCAGTGAAGGTTTGCAGGCCCGGCGTGCGGCAGCGCTTCACCCGCGATATCGAAGCCATGTATCTGGTGGCGCATCTACAAGAACGCTTCATGCCCTCCAGCCGGCGGCTGAGACCTGTGGAAGTCACGAAGACGCTGGAGCAGACCACAAAGGTTGAGATGGACCTGCGCTTGGAAGCTGCAGCCCTTTCGGAAATCGCGGAAAACACCAAGGACGATCCCGGCTTTCGGGTGCCTGCTGTCGATTGGGAACGCACAGGCCGCGATGTCATCACCATGGAATGGATCGATGGCATCAAGATGTCGGATGTCGAGGCGCTGAATGCGGCCGGCCACGATCTTAACGCCTTGGCAGACACGCTGATCCAATCCTTTTTGCGCCATACGCTCCGGGATGGCTTTTTCCATGCGGATATGCACCCCGGGAACCTCTTCGTCGATGCGGCAGGGACAATCGTGGCTGTCGACATGGGCATTGTCGGGCGGCTTGGCCAAAAGGAACGACGCTTTTTGGCAGAGATCCTCTACGGCTTTATCACCCGTGATTATGTTCGCGTCGCGGAAGTGCATTTCGAAGCCGGCTATGTGCCTTCCCGGCACAATGTGAAAAGCTTCGCTCAGGCCATCCGGGCAATTGGCGAACCGATCCACGGCCAGCCCGCGGAAACAATCTCGATGGGCAAGCTACTGACACTTCTGTTCGAAGTGACCGAGCTTTTCGATATGGAGACGAGACCAGAACTGGTGATGCTGCAGAAAACCATGGTCGTGGTCGAGGGCGTATCGCGCATGCTCAATCCGCGTTTCAACATGTGGAAGGCGGCAGAGCCTGTCGTGGGCGAATGGATCCGCGCCAATCTTGGCCCACGCCGGATCCTTGTCGATATGCAAAGCGGCCTGAGGGCTGCCGTAAAGCTTGCGGAAGCCGCACCGGAAATTGCCGCGAAAACCGAAAAGTTCCATCGCGAGCTTCTGCGGATGAGCGAGGAAGGCCTACGTTTTGACAGCCAGACAGCCGAAGCTATCGGCAAGTCGGAGGCGCGCCACAGCCGCTCCGGCCGCATCGCGCTCTGGATCATCGCCCTTACTCTGCTCTACATCGCCTGGGCTTTGCACTGATCTGTCGCTTTTCGCGAGCGGCTGCTCGCCTGGTCTGCAGCGACAGGGAAAATACTCTATGCGAGAGAACGGCCGGTCAGGGATCTGTTTTAGCGGCGAGCAAGACGAGCGGCGCCGTAAGCGCAGATCATTGCGATTGCCAGCAGCGCAAACGTGAAGGCGACCACAGCCCACCAGCCGTCAGCTGCCCAGAAATAACCGCCGACCGATCCTGCTACGCTCGAGCCGATGTAGTAGGACAGGAGGTAAAGCGAGGATGCATGGCCTTTTGAGCGTTTCGCCAAGCGGCCGACAAGAGAGCTCGCGACGGAATGGGCCATGAAAAAGCCGATGGTCAAAAGGACGATGCCGATTATGATCGCGGCAAGTGAAGACGATAGTGTGACCGCAACGCCAAGCGCTGCGCTGGCAATCCCGATCGGCAATATTGCAAAGTGACCGAAGCGATCGCCCAAGAGGCCACCTGCCCAGGAAGCTGCGATTCCAAAGATATAGACGGTGAAAATCAGGCCGAGTTCCGTCTGGTTCAGATTGTAGGGCGCGCCCACCAGCCGGTAGCCGGCATAATTGTAGATCGTCACGAACGAGCCCATCAAAAGGCCCGCGATCAGAAAAAGAAAAGGGAGCGCCGGGTCGCTGAGATGCCCGCCCCAGGCCTTGAGATGAAAGCCGAGGCCGGCACCGCGGCGAGGAACGAAATTGCGTGACGGTGGCAAAAGGACAAAGAAGCCCAGAGCGGCGGCGAGACCCATCGTGCCCACGACGCCGAGCGCCAGCTTCCAGTTTAGAAGTTCGGCAAGCATGCCTGTGATCACGCGTCCAGCCATGCCACCAAAGGCGTTGCCAGCAATATTAAGGCCCATAGACGCGCCAAGGCCGCGCGGATCGATCTCTTCCGAGAGATAACTCATGGCAACGGCAGGAACTCCGCCAAGAAGGAGCCCCTCGAGCGCACGTGCGACCAGCAAAAGATGCCAGTTCGGTACGACGCCGCATGCGATCGTACAGAGCGCCGCTCCCATCAAGGAGGCGAACATCAGGCTCCGCCTGCCAAAGCGCTCGGAAACGGCGGCGGCCAGGAAGATCGCGACGGCAAGAAAGCCGGTGGAAAGCGACAGCGAAAGTGAGCTCTCGGCGGGTGTCACCGCAAAGTCTTGCGAAAACAGTGGCATCAACGGCTGAACGCAGTAAAGCAGCGAGAATGTTGCAAAGCCGGAGAGGAAAAGGGCCAAGCTGGCTCGCTTATACTCCCCGGTTCCCCGCATCAGGAAGACGGCAGGCTGTGCATCGCTATTGCTGACGAGCCGTAGCGAGGGACCTTTTTCAGGTGCCACACGAACATCATTGCGGGACATATTGGACATAATGCAAGCCTTTCTCGCTTCTGATCTAGTCAAGTCCGTATCATCTGTCCAATATATGGATGTGGCATTCTTGATCTGTTTTGGAGATACCAGTGGAGTTGCGGCATATCAGGTATTTTCTCGCCGTCGCCGAGGCTGGGAATTTTACGCGCGCAGCCGTGAAACTTGGAATTGGTCAGCCGCCGCTCAGTCAGCAGATCCGCGATCTGGAAACGGAAATCGGCGCACGCCTGTTTCATCGTGTTCCGCATGGTGCTGAACTTACTGAGGCTGGCATGGCGTTTTTGCCGGAAGCCCAAGCAGCGCTTGCATCATCCGAAAGGGCAAAGCTTGCAGCGCGCCGGGCAACACGCGGCGAGAGCGGCCGCTTGACGCTGGGCTTTACGGCCTCGTCTGCCTTCAACACGGCCGTTACCGGCACGATCCGGCGGTTTCGCCGACAATGGCCGGATATCGCTCTGTCTCTTACCGAGATGAACAGCAACTGGCTGATGGAAAAACTTCTGCGCGAAGAAATCGATGCCGCCTTTATTCGCCCCGGCCTTGAAAATCCGAAGGACGTCGTTTTAAAGCGCCTGCCTGATGAACCTCTGCTTGTCGCGCTGCCCAGTCACCATCGGCTGGCGCGTCGCAAGGCTGTGCCGCTGCAGGCCTTAGAGGGCGAACCTTTCATTCTGTTTCCGCGTACTGTGGGCTTAAGCCTCTATGACGATATCGTTGCAGGCTGCCGTGAAGCCGGCTTTGAGCTGAACGTCACGCAGGAGGCGCCGCAGATTCCCTCTGTGGTCAATCTTGTGGCTGCCGACCTCGGCGTTTCCATCGTTCCGATTTCGGTGTCTCAGATCGCGATCGAAGGCGTTGCCTATCGTCCGATCGAGGGGCCGCCCCTGACTGCAAGGCTTGGTCTAGCAGCCCTCAAACTCAACCGTTCTCCTATCGTGACAAACATCCTTGGCCTCGTTTGAGGTCGATCGAAAGCCCTCCCCCTTTTCGACGACTTGCTTTAGTCTGGCATCTACTCGAGCAACAATGAGAATATGAAATGGCTCTTACCGGCAAACGCGTTTTGCTCATCATCTCAGGCGGCATTGCGGCATATAAAAGCCTCGATCTCATTCGGCGCCTTCGCGAACGCGGTGCGTCCGTGCGCCCGGTTATGACCGACGGCGCGCAGAAGTTCATTACGCCGCTTGCCGTCGGAGCGCTGGCTGCCGACCATGTCTTTACAGAGCTCTTTTCGCGTGAGGACGAGCAGGATGTCGGCCATATCCGGCTGGCGCGCGATTGCGACATCGTCGTCATCGCGCCGGCAACGGCGTCTTTACTGGCCAAAATGGCGCATGGCCTGGCTGATGACTTGGCATCAACCATTCTTCTGGCCACAGACCGGCCGATCCTGACTGCCCCTGCGATGAACCCTAAAATGTGGGACAATGCTGCTACGCGCCGTAATATTGCAACGCTGCAGACGGATGGCGTCTCCTTCGTTGGTCCGGCCAAAGGCGAGATGGCAGAGCGCGGCGAGGCTGGCACCGGCCGGATGGCTGAGGTTTTGGACATCGTTGCAGCCATCGAACTACACTTCGATGAGAAGCCGAAGCCGCTCGCCGGTCGCAGCGCAATCGTTACCTCAGGACCGACGCATGAGCCGATCGATCCGGTGCGCTATATCGCCAATCGGTCCTCCGGAAAGCAGGGTCACGCCATTGCGGCAGCGCTGCGCGATCTCGGTGCAAAGGTGACGCTCGTCTCGGGGCCCGTCACTATACCGGATCCGCACGGCGTCAACACGATCCATGTGGAGCGCGCCGAGGAAATGATGCAGGCTGTGATGGCTGCCCTGCCTGCCGATATCGCGATCATGGTAGCCGCGGTGGCCGATTGGCGTGTCGCCTCCGCATCCGACCAGAAAATCAAAAAGCAACCGGGCCAATCGATCCCGACGCTCGCGCTTGCAGAAAATCCCGATATTCTTTCGACCGTAGGTCATCATAAGCTGCGGCCAAAGATCGTTATCGGATTTGCAGCGGAAACCCAGGATATCGAAAAGAATGGACGCGCGAAACTGGAGCGAAAAGGCGCCGATCTGATTGTCGCCAATGACGTCTCTCCCGCCACGGGTGTGATGGGCGGAGCGCGAAATCAGGTGAAACTGATTGGCCATGACGGCGTGGAAGCTTGGCCTGATCTTGATAAAGATGAAGTGGCAGCCCGTTTAGCCGCTCTGGTTGCGGAGCGTCTTAAGCCATAACGGCGCGCGCGGCTTCCTTGATGCCCTCTGGCTTGAACGCATTGATGCTGACGCCGTCATCATCCAGCGTCACGGCGCTGCCGGGCGGTATTTCCATCCATGCATCGACATCATCATTCAACGGTTCGGAAACAAGGCAATAGCCTTTTCCAAGCGGAGCGGCGTAAAGCGTCGGCGCAAATTGGTCCGTGGCGTAACGGATGGCATGCAGCGTCTTGCCGTCGGAAAAAGCGGCTGTAAAGCGGATAAGCGCCGAGCCAGTGAGCTTATGCGACAAGCCCTCGATGAAGCTCAACATGTCGGACATGGCTGAAAACGGGTTTTGCGTCAGGCCGAACTGCAGCGCCAGAAGAAACATGAGTTCGGAGTCGGTCGTCCCGGCACGCGCATCGAAAAGCTCGTCATCCAACATGGATTCCATGGCCCGTCGCAGGCGCTCAAACCCGGCGATCTGCCCATTGTGCATGAAGGACCAGATGCCTTGCACGAAGGGATGGCAATTGTCGCGGCGCGTCGCACCACCCGTCGCGGCACGGACGTGGCCGAGGAAAAGCGGCGAACGGATCTGGCGGGCCAGGCTTCGCAAATTGCAATCGGACCATGCTGGCAGGATATCGCGATAGCGACCGGGCTCCGGCCTGTCACCGTACCAGGCGATGCCGAAACCATCGCCATTGGTGGGTGTCTTGGCGCGTGTCGCGCAATGCGATTGTTCGATCAGCGAATGGGCAGGCGAAGATACGATTTCTTCGATATACAGAGGATCACCGCGATAAGCTGCCCAACGACACATTCCATAAACTCCGCAGATGCCGGCTGCCCGCTCCGGACATCAAATCATTTTTGATAATTATCACTAATGAAAGCTTAACGGAGCCCTGTTCGGCAAGAGCAAAACCTCAAAAGAGGCCAGATGCGTGATCAACTTTTTGCAACGCAGCATTCAGTTGCGTCATTGAATCCGCCTAGCGATTGGCAGGCCAGCTCGCCTTGATCATTTCGTCTAGAATGGCCTGTGCGGCCGCCCTTGGGTCTTCTGCGCGCACGACAGGTCGCGCGACAACAAGATGCGACGCACCAGCCTTTAGTGCATCAAAGGGCGTCATAACGCGCTTCTGGTCGCCCCTATCGGCGCCCGTCGGACGAATCCCCGGGGTGACGACGGCAAGATCGGGGCCGACGATCTCTCTGACGGCCTCAGCCTCTTCGGCCGAGCAAACGATACCGCCCATTTCGGCTTCCCGCGCCTGCGCCGCACGGCGAAGCACGAGTGCGCGGGGATCGTCCGCGTAGCCCGCCTCCTTCAGGTCCTCGCCGTCCATGGAAGTCAGAACGGTGACACCGAGGAGGCAAAGCCCGGAGCCACGCGCCGCCGCTACGGCCGCTCGCATTGCTTTCGGATAAGCATGCAAAGTCAGCATCGACATGCCCATTTTCGCGATGTTTTCAACTCCGGAAGCAACCGTGTTGTCGATATCGAGAAGCTTCATGTCGAGGAAGATCTTTTTGCCGGATTGGGCCAGTTCGCGCGCAAACTCCAGGCCGCCGGCAAAGGCCAGCTGATAGCCGATCTTGTAGAAAACAATGTCGTCGGCGAGCGTTGTAACGATCTTTTCCGCTTCGCCTACCGTCGCGACATCCAGTCCAACGATCAGTTTTTCGCGTGCATCCATGTCAGCGCCATCCCTGCCATTCGTCCATGGGCGTCCAGTTGCATGTCACGTGACGATCCGCAAGAGCAAAGCAGTAGAGATTTCCGCCGCCCGGCATCTGGTCTTTGGAACGGTGGATCGGCTGTCCCGTCAGATGGCAGAAGAGCAGCGTTCCGACACCACCATGCCCGATAAAAGCGATGGGCCGAGACGGATCTTGAGTGCTTAGGACCGTGTCGACGGCAGAAACGATCCTTTGCTGGGCGTCCACGGCGCGTTCCCAGCCCTTGAAGCTCTCGTCGGGATAGGCAAAAAACCAGTCGGCAGCCGCTTCGAATGCATCCGGCGGCAGAAAACCGATCGCAGAGCGGTCATTCTCATGCATGCCTTCGACAACCTCAACCTCGGTATCAGAGGCAGAGGCGAGTATTTCGGCCGTCTCGATGGCCTTGGTTTCATCGCTGGAGATGATCCGCTGCAGTTGTTGCGCCCACGGCAGGCGTGCTGCCACGCGGGCACGCTTTGCTCCGAGGTCGGAAAGACCCCAACGCGGCACCTCAACCAGTGGATCGATCTTTACCTGAGGGTGGGTGATATAAAGGGCGAACACGCTTCAGCCGCGCCGATAGATCCAGAGTTGAGCCGGAGGTATGTTGCGCACCACAAAGTCGTAATGCTGGATATGGTAGCTGTCGGGCTTTGCGATGATCGGTGAAATTGGACCGTAGGTAATCTGCATGACAGGACGGCCCGGCGGCAGACGCTCCAAGAGGCTTTCCAGCAATGAAACACGAGCCTGCATCGGAAAATTGAGGAGCGGCAGGGCGGAAATGACGCTGTCGAACTTCTGTCCCCGCAGCACGCCAAGCGTTTTGTCGAGATCGAATGCGTCGCCATTGATGAAGTTGACGCCTGGGTAGAGCTTGACCAGATCGTTGTAGAAGACGCTCGAATACTCGATTGCGACAAGATCTTCAGGTTTGACGCCGCGGGCAAGGATTGCCTTGGTGATCGCGCCGGTGCCGGGTCCAAGCTCCAGCACAGGCAGATCCGAATGCAGATCGATGACGCTTGCCATGCGTCGCGCCGTCACCGACGAGGTTGGCACGATGGAGGCGACGGTCTTAGGGCCTTGCATCATTCCTTTGAAGAAACGGATCTCTTCATCGAATTTTTTCCCCAGCCGTTCCTTCAGGCGCATTGCCATGCCGTCCTCCTCGCATTGATGACTTGATCGCAAAATGTCAAAGCACTGCCGCAAAAACAAGATAAAATGTCGCAAACAGTTTAAGGCATAAAAAAAGACGAGGCCGAATGCGCGTTAAACGCGCATTGGCATCAAAACATAAAGAGCATCTTCACCTGCCGTATCGCGCACAAGCGTGGGCGATCCCGCATCGGCAAAGAGGAATACTGCTTCCTCGCCAGACAACTGGCCAGTGATATCGAGAAGATATTTCGCGTTGAAGCCGATCTCCATCGCTTCTGTCTCATAACCGACAGCAACTTCTTCCGTTGCGCTGCCAGAGTCCGGATTGTTGACAGTCAAAAGAAGCTGGCCTTCTGAAAGCGAAAGCTTCACGGCGCGTCCCCGCTCCGAGGAAATTGTCGAAACGCGGTCGACGGCCTGGGCAAAGCTGGCACAATCAACGCGCATTTCGCGGTCGTTACCAGTCGGGATGACCCGCTGGTAATCTGGGAAGGTGCCATCGATGAGTTTCGAGGTCATGACGATGGAGCCGATCGAAAAACGGATTTTCGCGTCGGACACCTCAACGGTCACGAAAGCTTCTGGATCATCCACCAGCTTCTGCACTTCGCCAACCGTCTTGCGCGGAATGATGATGCCAGGCATACCTTCCGAACCGGACGGCGCCTCGACATCGGCGCGCGCAAGGCGATGCCCGTCGGTGGCGACGGCACGCAGCTTCAGATTGCCCTTGCTCTCGATCGTGTGCAGGAAAATGCCGTTCAGATAATACCGGGTCTCTTCTGTCGAGATCGCAAACTGCGTGCGATCGATCAGCATTTTGAGATCCGTCGCTTTTAGTCGGAACGAATGGGTGAAAGCGCCAGTCGTTAGATCCGGGAAGTCCGATTCCGGCAGGCATTGCAACGAAAACTTCGAACGGCCGGATTGAACCGCCATCGAGCCGCCATCGCTGGAAGTGGACAGAAGAATCTCAGCGCCGTCGGGCAGCTTTCTGACGATGTCGTAAAGAAGATGAGCCGGCACGGTGGTTGCGCCCGCCTGCTCCACGTTGGCAGCGGTAGCCTCCGTCACTTCGAGGTCGAGGTCGGTCGCCTTCATATCGAGGCGCTGCCCGTCGGCGCGCAGCAAAATGTTCGACAAGATCGGGATCGTGTTTCGGCGTTCCACCACGCGATGAACGTGGTTCAGCGACTTCAGGAGGTTGGAACGCTCAATCGTAATACGCATGGATGCTACCGCTTTCGACCTTTACGCTCGCTCGCCAGACGGCGTGCGGAACCTGCTTTGCCGACCATGGGCCGGACGAGTGGACACGCAAAATGGCAGATTACTACGGACCAATGCAAGTGCGTAACGCCTCTCGATGCCGTCAAATTCGTTGTTTGCCACAAGCCACACAAAGAAAACCGGCGTGCACTTGCCGAAGCAGGCGCGCTCGCCCATAAAGACCGAACAAAAGAGGCATCGAAAGCTCCGTGAGTTCAGACGAGAAAAACGGCGAGACCGGCAGACGGCGAAGTTTTCGCCTGCACGACACGACAATTGCGGCCCGTCCGATGGAGCCAGCGCTCTATCTCGTGGCTACGCCGATCGGCAATCTTGGCGATATCACTCTTCGCGCGCTGGAAACGCTTGCGGGCGCGGACGTGCTGGCCTGCGAGGATACGCGGGTGACGCGGGTCCTGCTGGATCGTTTCGGGATCGACAACCGTCCCTTCAGCTATCATGAACACAATGCCGACGAAGCCGGCCCCCGGCTTCTGGCCGCGCTGGAAGCGGGCCGATCCGTGGCGCTCGTATCTGATGCCGGAACGCCTCTCGTTTCGGATCCGGGTTATCGCCTTGCGCAGAAGGCGATCAAGGCGGGCTACCGCGTCGTGCCGGTGCCGGGTGCCTCTGCGCCGCTCGCGGCTCTTGTCGGATCCGGATTGCCGAATGACAGCTTCCTTTTCGCCGGATTTCTGCCCACCAAGGACAAGGCGAGGCGGGACCGTCTGCAAAGTCTTGCACAAACTGCCTCAACGCTGATCTTTTTTGAATCCCCGCATCGCATTGCCGCAACGCTTCACGCAGCGCATGACGTTCTGGGAGCGAACCGGCAGGCCGCTGTTTGCCGTGAACTGACGAAGGCATATGAAGAATTTCGGCGTGGAACGCTGGCCGAGCTTTCCCTGCATTATGCCGATGTGGAGAATGTCAAAGGCGAAATCGTATTGGTGATCGGGCCGCCTGAGGAAAAGGCACCGGACGCATCCGATGTCGACGCGCTTCTCGCAAAGCTTGCTGGAGAACTCCCGACGGCACAGGCAGCCACGGAAGCGGCCCGGATGACCGGCCTGCCGCGAAAGGAACTTTATCGAAAGCTGCTCGACCTGAAGGGCTCCGATGCCTGACGAAGGCCCTTTGCCGGCTAGGTTGAAGGCGCAGCGTCGACGCGCACACCGGCGCGGTCAGCTATCAGAATATGTCGCTGCCTTCTTCCTCATGCTCAAAGGCTACAGGATCGTCACGCTGCGTTACCGGACCAAGGTTGGCGAGATCGATATCATTGCCCGCAAGGGCGAGCTTGCTATCTTCATCGAGGTTAAGGCCCGCCGGGATGAGATGGCCGCCATTTATGCGGTTTCGTCGACAGCAGAGCGACGTATCCGAGCCGCGAGCGATTTCTGGCTGTCGCGACAGCCGGATCAGGCACGCCTTTCAATGCGGTACGACATTATCGCCGTCATGCCGTTCCGCCTGCCAAGGCACATCAAGAACGCTTTTTAAGCAGTCCGATCGTTAAACTTTGAGCTTTGAAAAACACCAGACGCTTACGCTTGTCTGTTAGACGCAGAAGGGGATTTTTCACAAAGTTGACGTTGGGGGACTTCATGAGCTTGAAGATGATGCTGGCAAGCATGGCGGCGATGACCTTGCGCAATACTGCTGCGCTGATGGCTCTTCCAGCCGAGCCAGCCTCGCAGTCTCCTTTCGTGGCACATGCGAGCAACGGCTTGCCCCTCAAGGATGCACCGATCAACGCGGACTGGATTATCAGCGGCAATCCGGTTGCCCGCTGCGCGGAGCATTCTCGTGGTCACGACGATGCCGCAGTCACGGCGATCTGGGACTGCACCGCCGGCAAATTCCGCTGGCATTTCGATTGGGACGAAACCGTCACTATTCTGGAAGGCGAGGTCCACGTCACGGGCGAGGATGGCTCTGAACGCACCCTGCGCACAGGCGACGTGGCGTTTTTCCCCGGCGGCACCAGCGCAGTCTGGAATGTCGAGACTTATGTCCGCAAAGTCGCCTTCCTGCGCCGGCCGTTTCCACGGCCGATCGCCTTCGCTTACCGCTTGCGCAAAAGAATGCGCGGCACATCAGGAAGTTCTATGGCCGCCTGATCAACCAGGTTGGCGTAGACATTGCCTTTGCGCACGACGCAGCATACATCTGTCCGGCATCTTGAAGGGCGCAGATCGAAAAGAGGTGCGCCCGTTTAACATTGACATGATGGGTGTCGCTTGGTCGAATCCAAAGATCCGGCGCGACATGCTTCAAAGAGGTACGGACATGGCGCAGATCAAGAACGTAGCGATCCAGATGGATCATGTCGCCGGAATCAATATTGCGGGCGATTCTACGTTCGCTATGGGCCTTGAGGCCCAGGTGCGCGGCTACAACCTTTTTCACTACACGCCCGATCGGCTGAGCATGCGCGACGGCAAGATCTTTGCTACGGCCGAGCCAATGAAACTGCGCGACGTGAAGGGCGATCATTTCGAACTTGGCGCACCGGAGCGTATCGATCTATCAACGATGGACGTCGTGCTGCTGCGCCAGGACCCGCCCTTCGACATGTCCTACATCACCTCGACCCATCTCCTTGAGAGGATCCATCCCGCAACATTGGTCGTCAACGATCCGGCCTGGGTGCGCAATTCGCCGGAAAAGATATTTGTGACCGAATTTGCCGATCTGATGCCGAAAACGCTGATTTCGCGCGACCCCGCCGAGATCCGCCGCTTCCGCGAAGAAATGGGCGATATGATCTTGAAGCCCCTTTACGGAAATGGCGGGGCCGGCGTGTTCCATTCCACGCGCGACGACCGCAATCTTTCCTCGCTTCTGGAAATGTTCGGCCAGCTCTTCCGCGAACCCTATATCGCACAGGAATACCTGCCAGCAGTGCGCAAAGGCGACAAGCGTATCATCCTTGTCGAGGGCGAACCGGTCGGTGCTATCAACCGTGTGCCAGCCGAGCATGACAGCCGCTCGAATATGCATGTGGGCGGACGCGCTGAGGCCACGGAACTGACGGATCGCGAAAAGGAAATCTGCCGGCGCATCGGTCCAGCCCTGCGCGAGCGTGGCTTCATTTTCGTCGGCATCGACGTCATCGGCGACTACCTTACCGAGATCAACGTCACCTCGCCGACCGGCATTCGCGAAATCAAGAAATTCGGCGGCGTCGACGCTGCCGCCTTGATGTGGGATGCTGTCGAAGCAAGACGAGGCTGGGCCGCTTAACGCATTCTTCAGACTACCGCCCGGCTAATCGTTATTTGTTCGCCTCTTGTTCTTGTTTAATTCTTCAAACCGTGCAAAATGCAACGAGAAGAAGAGGCGACCTTTATAAGAAAGGTCCGCAGGAGCTTGCCGCAGAGGGCTGGGGATGGTCGCGCGCATCAGTACGGTTGCGTTTCAAGGCATAGAAGGCGTTCCTGTCGAAGTGCAGGTGATGGTGGCACCCGGCCGGGTCGCAACGCAGATCGTCGGCCTGCCCGATAAGGCCGTTGCGGAAAGCCGCGAACGCGTCCATGCGGCTTTGCATGCCTCTGGTCTTTCTCTGCCGGCCAAGAAAATCACCGTCAACCTTGCACCGGCCGATCTTCCAAAAGAAGGACATGCTTCGATCTCGCCATTGCCCTTGGCCTGATGGCCGCACTTGGGGCCATTCCCGCGGACGCGCTTAGCAACTTCGTCGTTATCGGTGAGCTCAATCTCGATGGCACGATTGCCGCGGTCGCAGGCGCTTTGCCTGCGGCCATGGCAGCCAACAGCGTCGGCAAAGGTTTGATCTGCCCGGCAGAGAGTGGGCCTGAAGCGGCCTGGGCGGGCGGCGATGTCGAAATCCTCGCACCGCGCAGCCTGATTGCCCTTGCGAACCATTTTCGCGGCACACAGGTGCTGTCGCGCCCTGAGCCCTCGGCACGTGCTTTGGCTATCGGCGGGCCGGATCTTGCCGACATCAAGGGACAGGAAAGCGCCAAGCGGGCGCTGGAGGTGGCCGCGGCTGGCGGGCATAATTTGCTGATGGTTGGACCTCCCGGTTCGGGCAAGTCGATGCTGGCTTCGCGCCTCGGCTCCATCTTGCCACCGCTTTCGCCCAGTGAGCTCCTCGAAGTGTCGATGATCCATTCAATTGCCGGCGCCCTGGCGGACGGCAAGCTGTCCGATCGCAGGCCGTTTCGAGCCCCACACCATTCCGCCACGATGGCCGCGTTGGTCGGCGGGGGCCTGCGTGCCCGGCCCGGCGAAGCATCGCTTGCCCACCATGGCGTTCTTTTCCTTGATGAACTGCCGGAGTTCACGCCTCAGGCGCTCGATGCACTTCGCCAGCCCCTGGAAAGCGGCGAATGCGTGATAGCGCGGGCCAATCATCGCGTGTCCTATCCTGCCAATATTCAGCTTATTGCAGCAATGAATCCTTGCCGATGCGGCATGGCGGGCGAGCCGGGGCATCGCTGCGCACGCGGGCCACGCTGTGCCAGCGAATACCAGGGCCGTGTCTCGGGACCACTGATGGACCGCATCGACATTAGGATTGACGTACCGGCGGTCTCCGCCGCCGACCTCATTCGTCCCGGCACGTCGGAAAAGAGTGTCGATGTGGCAGCTCGCGTCGCTAAGGCGCGCAGCCTGCAGCAGGATCGCTTCAGACAAGCCGGTGAAAGCATGGTTGGCACCAATGCCCGCTGTTCGACGGCGCTCATTGAAAAGATCGCCGAACCAGATGCGGCGGGCCTCCAGCTGCTGCGCGACGCCGCTGAAAAGCTGAAGCTTTCGGCGCGCGGCTATCACCGCATTCTCAAGGTTTCCCGTACTCTGGCTGATCTCGATGGCGCCGCCAGGGTTGGTCGCCTACATCTCGCAGAAGCCATTTCCTACCGCATCGCTGGCGAACGGTTGCTGGCGCCGGCTTAGGCCGGCACCGACCCCTGTCTTCGATACTCTTAGGCGAAGGCTTGCTGCCTGCCTAACTCCCCAAACCTTCGAACAGGGCCGTCGAAAGATAGCGCTCGGCGAAAGAGGGAATGATGACGACAATGGTCTTGCCGGCATTTTCCTCCCGGCGGCCGACTTCGATTGCCGCTTTCAGCGCTGCGCCGGAGGAGATGCCAACAGGAACGCCCTCAAGCCTTGCGACATGCCGCGACGTTTCGAGCGCGTCTGAACTGTTGACCGTGACGATTTCGTCGTAGATTCCGGTGTCGAGAATAGCGGGCGCAAAGCCGGCACCGATACCCTGGATCTTGTGCGGGCCGGGTTGGCCGCCGGAAAGGACCGGCGATTCCGCCGGTTCCACAGCCACAATGCGGATCGACGGATTGCGGGACTTCAGCACCTGGCCAACACCGGTAATCGTGCCACCGGTGCCGATGCCTGCAACGAAGATATCGATCTTGCCTTCGGTGTCGTTCCAGATTTCCTCGGCCGTCGTCTGCCGGTGGATTTCGGGATTGGCCGGATTTTCGAACTGCTGAGGAATGACCGCGTCGGGCAGTGTGGCGGCAAGCTCTTCGGCCTTGGCAATCGCGCCCTTCATGCCCTTGGCGCCCTCGGTCAGAACAAGTTCCGCGCCGAGGAGGGCCAGCATCTTGCGGCGCTCGATCGACATTGTCTCCGGCATGGTCAGGATCAGATGATAGCCCTTTGCGGCAGCGGCAAAGGCAAGAGCAATGCCTGTATTGCCCGAGGTTGGCTCAACGAGCGTCGTCTTGCCGGGAGAAATCTTTCCTTGTGCCTCCAGGGCCTCGAGCATCGCAACGCCGATACGATCCTTGACGGAGGAAATCGGGTTGAAAAATTCGAGCTTTGCCAGAAGATTGGCCTTGACGCCCTGTTCTTTCGCCAGCTTGTCCAGCCGCACGATCGGCGTATCACCGATGGTTTCGGTGATGGAGGAATAGATGCGGCCGCGGCCGGGCTTCCTGGACATGTCGTTCTCCCCTGATGCAAATACCGCGTTGGAAGATACGCATAATTGCGGCCGCCGCCTAGGTGGCGAAGGCAGGTCTCGCCCGCGATTGGCAGGAAATCATATCGCCGGGCGCCCGCCCGGCGGATGTTTTTTCCAAAAGAGGATCTGAACCTAAACGCCCGTCGATCCAAACCCGCCAACACCGCGCGCCGTTTCGCTTGCAACATCAGCTTCCAAAACGCGCGCCTGGATCGCCGGCGCGACGACCATCTGTGCAATGCGCATGCCGCGGGTGATCTCGAAGGGCTGATCGCCCAGATTGATCAGGATGACCTTTACCTCGCCGCGATAGTCGCTATCGACCGTGCCGGGTGTATTGAGGCAGGTGATGCCGTGTTTGGCCGCCAAACCCGAGCGCGGCCTCACCTGACCTTCGAAACCCTCGGGAATTTCGAAGATGAAGCCTGTGGGCACGAGGACCCGCTGCATCGGCTCAAGCGTCAACACGCTATCGGCCTCGATCGCCGCGCGCAGGTCCATACCGGCCGCGCCGCGGCTTTCATAGGCCGGCAGATCGATCCCCGCTCCATTTGGCAAACGCACCAGCTTCAGCTGCGGCCCTAGAACCTCTTGCATGCAAGTCTCCCTCGTTTTTCGATCGTCAATTGCATATCCCTTGCCAAATCGCTAGATAACGGCCGACGAAAAGGAATTTCTCACATGGCCGACAATCTCGCCGAGGCGGTTTCCCGCCGCCGTACCTTTGCTATTATCGCGCACCCGGACGCCGGCAAAACCACGTTGACGGAAAAACTGTTGCTGTTCGGCGGCGCTATTCAGCTCGCTGGCGAGGTCAAGGCCAAGAAAGACCGCATCCAGACTCGCTCGGACTGGATGAAGATCGAGCGTGAGCGCGGTATCTCGGTCGTCACCTCCGTCATGACCTTCGAATATGAAGGCAATGTCTTCAATATTCTCGACACGCCCGGTCACGAAGACTTTGCCGACGATACCTATCGCACGCTGACCGCCGTCGATGCGGCCGTGATGGTGATCGATGCCGCCAAGGGTATCGAACCGCGGACGCTGAAGCTTTTCGAAGTTTGCCGCATGCGCGACATTCCGATCATCACCTTCATCAACAAGATGGACCGCGAAAGCCGTGATCCTTTCGAAATCCTGGATGAGGTCGAAGAAAAGCTCGCGCTCGACACAGCCCCGATCACATGGCCTGTCGGGCGTTCCAAGACCTTCTGCGGCTCTTACAATCTGGCGAACAGCACCTTCCGCGGATCCGACAACGAGGTCACGCCGACGCCGGTCAATGGGGCGCAAAGCGTCGCTGATCGCCTGCCCGAGAACGAGCGGCAGGTCTTCATCGAGGAATTGGGACTCGCGATCGAGGCGTGCCGGCCTTTCGACCGCAAGGCATTCCTTGAGGGTCATTTGACGCCGGTGTTCTTCGGATCGGCTCTGCGCAATTTCGGCGTTCGCGATCTTATCAATGCACTCGGCGCTTTTGCTCCTCCGCCGCGCGATCAGGTCGCCGATACGAGAACGGTGCATGCGGCCGAAAACAAGATGACGGCCTTCGTTTTCAAAATACAGGCCAACATGGACCCGAACCATCGCGACCGCATTGCCTTTGCCCGTATTTGCTCCGGCAAGCTGGAGCGCGGCATGAAGGCAAGGCTTTCGCGCACCGGCAAGCAGCTTGGCCTGACCGCACCGCAATTTTTCTTTGCCTCTCAGCGCCAGCTGGCCGACACGGCCTATGCCGGTGATGTGGTGGGCATTCCCAATCACGGCACGCTGCGTATCGGCGATACCTTGACGGAAGGCGAAGCGCTGGTTTTTCAGGGCGTTCCAAACTTTTCGCCCGAAATCCTGCGCCGCGTGCGTCTGGAAGATGCCATGAAAGCCAAGAAGCTGAAGGAAGCTCTCCAGCAGATGGCCGAGGAAGGCGTCGTCCAGCTGTTTTCCCCGGAAGACGGATCACCCGCAATCGTTGGCGTCGTCGGCGCTTTGCAGCTCGACGTGCTCAAGGAACGGCTTTCGGCGGAATACAGCCTGCCTGTTTCTTTCGAAATGTCGCGGTTTTCGGTTTGCCGCTGGGTTTCATCTGACCAACCGGCGGAACTCGAGAAGTTTTTGACGGTCAAACGCGGCGATATCGCCCGCGACCTCGACGGCGACCCCGTCTTTCTGGCGCAGGACGGTTTCTCGCTGCGCTATGAAGCAGAGCGTTTCCCAGCGATCAAAATGGTGGCGATCAAGGAATATCAGGTCGCAAAGGCGGCATAAGCGCTGGGTGTTTGTCCGGCGGCGCGGCAGTCAAGATCAGCCGCGCCTTTGTCCCTCACAGCCCTTCCCTGCCTAATGCCGCATCCTTGCTGCGTCCCTCGGCTGTCATGAAGTCGATGAAGACCCGGACCTTCCCGGAAAGATATTTGCGGCTTGGATAGACCGCATAAAGCGTCGTGGAAAAGGGAAACTGGCCTGGCAAGACAAACTCCAGCCGCCCCGCTTCCAGGTCCGATAGCGCCATCCATTTCGGCAGGAAGACAAGACCCATTCCCTGCAGCGCCGCAAGGTGAAGAATGGTCTCGTTCTCACTTCGAATGACCGTGCGCATTTTGACCTTATCGCGTCCGCCCGTTCCCGGGATCGAAAACTCGTCATCCGTGCCCATGCCGCTGAAGCGCAAAAGCGCATGACCTTGTAGATCTTCGATACGTTGGGGCCGCCCGGTCCGATCAAGGTAGCCGGGGGACGCAAGAAGGTTGAATTCGACCGGCATCAATGGGCGGGCAACGATACCAGGGTCCAGACGCTCCGACGATGTCGCACGCAAAGCCAGATCGAAGCCTTCGTCAACAAGGTTCACGATGCGCCCGCTCAAGTCGATATCGAGAGAAATATTCGGAAAGCGTTGATTGAAGCGCTCAAACTTCTCGACAAAATAGGGACTGGCGATCCAGACCGGGGCGCTTAATCTTAGAGTTCCGCGTGGCGATATGACCGTATTGCTGATCGCCGCCTCCACCTCATCCAGTCCATCGAGTATTTGCCGCGCTTGATTGAAATACAGCATCCCTGTTTCCGTCAGGCTGACATGACGGCTCGTTCTATTCAGCAGGCGGTTGCCGAGCCTGCTCTCAAGATGAAGGACGTGTTTGCTGACCATAGCCGGCGACAGCCCGAGGCGGCGACCAGCGCCGGAAAAACTCTTCAACTCAGCGACTGCGCAAAAGACGCGCAAGCTAGTCATTCTGTCCATCGATCTTCAACCTGCAGGAAACGATACTTCAACAGATAGATTATTGATCAACCGACGAAAAAGCGAGAAGGCTATGCTCGACAGAACGAAATGCTCGAGGACAAGTGCCATGGCCGATAGATTACCGACGTATTTCGTAAGCCATGGTGGCGGCCCATGGCCTTATATGTCAGGTGAATTCCGCAATCAGTTTCAGCAGCTTGAGCAGTCCCTGAAAAATATGCGTTTGGAGCTCGGCGACGCGCCAAAGGCGGTCCTGGTGGTTTCCGGCCATTGGGAAGAGCAAGGATTTCAGATTTCCTCCGGTGTCCATCCGGGTATGGTCTATGACTATCATGGGTTTGCGGACTATCTCTATCAGATCAAATATGCCGCGCCCGGCTCTCCTGAACTCGCGCAGCGCGTTCAGTCGCTGCTGTCTGCTGACCGGATCGATGCGACCCTCAACCCGACGCGCGGCTTCGATCACGGCACGTTCAGCATCATGAAACCGCTTTATCCCAACGAGGATATTCCGGTGGTGCAACTCTCGCTCGACGCGGGGATGGACCCTGCGCTGCATCTTCGTGTTGGAAAGGCGCTCGCGCCGCTTCGAGAGGAAGGCGTCCTCATTATCGGGAGCGGGTTCAGCTTCCATAACCTGCGGATCATTCGTTCGAGCGAAGGTCACGAACCGTCCCGTCAGTTCGACGCGTGGCTGAGGAACGTCTTGCTGGAAGCCTCCCCTGACGATCGCGAGCGGCATCTTTTGCGCTGGGAGGAAGCGCCCATGGCGCGTCTTGCCCATCCGCATGAAGATCACCTTCTGCCGCTGATGGTGACAGTCGGCGCGGCATGGGATGAACCAGCCACCACCACCTATCACCAGACGGATTTCTTCGGCGGGCTGACGGCCTCGAGCTTCCGGTTTGGCTCTCCGCCGCAATTGTCAACCGACATACTCAGTGTTGCTTAAGGGCACTCAGTGTGCCGCCAGAATTTATTGCCCAACCCTGATCCGGCGATGCCGGCAGCTTATCAATACCCTTACCACGGAGACATATCATGCCAAATTATGAGATCTGGACCCCAAGACTATTGGCCGTTCTGCGTATCGTTACAGCGCTTTTGTTCATCGAGCACGCGACGATGAAGTTCTTTCAGTTTCCTGCCGCAACCCCTGGCCTGCCGTCTCCATTGCCGATGATCATCGTCGTTGCCGGCGTCATCGAATTGGTCACGGGCTTGATGATGACCGTCGGCTTCTACACACGTGTCGCAGCATTCATCGCTTCGGGAGAAATGGCGGCCGCCTATTTTATGGCCCACTTTCCTAAGAGCTTCTGGCCGGCGGTGAACATGGGCGAAGCCGCGATCATGTTCTGCTTCATTTTCCTCTATATCAGCGTTGCCGGCGCCGGTGCCTGGGCGCTCGATACGGCCCGCCGGCCGGCTTTAGCCTGAGCCTTCAGCAAACACGGTCTAACCTTAACTCTGCCTTTTCTAGCGCGTCTTTTCAGCGAAAGATGCACGAATGACGCGCTAGATCCGAGAACTACGCATCCCGCTGGCAAACTCGACGCCGCTTTCATGGCCGGTGATGCAGGGCAGCTGGCACTGCCTTTCCAAACCTCATCCTTGTGGAACACAGGCATTACCATGCTGAACATATACCGCACCTGGAAGGACCTTGCTGGAGCGCATGCTCGCGCGGGAATTGCGCTTTTGATCGTCGCAATTGCTTTGGGAACGGGCGCTGCCGCACTGGCAAAACCGCAAGTGCCCCAAACGCATCATGTCGTCATCCTGGTGGATTCGGACGATGAGAAGATCATGGGTCACGCCATCGGCTATTCCGTCAATCTCAACCGGTACTTCGCTACGAAAAACGAACGCGTCGCCATCGAGATCGTCGCCAACGGATCAGGTATCGTGCTTTTTCGTGCCGATCGCTCTCCACTTCAACAAGAGCTCAGCGCGCTGCAGCAGAGTTTTTCCGATATTAACTTGAGCATGTGCAATTCTTCCAAGGAGATTGCCGAACAGCGCGAAGGACACAAGATCGACCTGATCTCCGGCGCACGCCTTGTGCCTTTCGGTATTGGCCGGGTGGTCGAGCTTCAAGAAAAGGGATGGACCTTTATCCATGCATGATGACTCGGATAAACGCATTGAGGCGACGCAGACGCATCGCAGAGCCATTCTCAAAATGCTGCTTGTCATGGGAGCGGTTCCGCTGCGTTTCGTCGGAGCTCATGCCGCCGAACACAACAATCCTCCGGTTTTCTCCACCATTCGTCATCAGTTTACGATGATCGAACCGGCCTTCGTGATGCCAGCCGTTTCTTTGGCCGATAGGACGGGACGCGCCAAGGTGCTCGGGCCCGCCAAGGGCAAGGTCATGCTGTTGAACTTCTGGGCAACATGGTGTCCCGCCTGCCGTACGGATCTTCCCATGCTGGAACGCTTCTCTGAAGTCATGGGAGAGGGTGTGGCTGTCGCAGCGGTGTCCACGGACAGCCATGAAGACCGCTCGAAGATCGAGCCTTTCCTCGACGACTTGAAGATCAAAAAACTTCCGATCTACCTCGACCCGGACGGCAGGCTTGGATCCTCGTCATCCGATATCAAAGCGCCCTTCTCTTTGAGAGCCGGAATGCCCGTCACTTATCTCATCCAACCTTCCTGCGTGGTTGCCGGCTATATGCTCGGCCTCGCAGATTGGCAAAGCCCCGAGGGACAAAACCTTCTGTCCTACTATGCGCAGCGTTGATCAAAACAAATCTGCCGTCAGGGCGACACGTTAGACATGATGCCCCGGTCGTCGCCCCGCCGCGAGGATTTCATCATTCCCCGCGCGGGAAACGCTGGTTTTCCTCCAGGACGTTGAGATCCATGTGGTTTCGCATATAGCGCTCGGAGGCTTTTTGCAGCGGCTGGTAATCCCACGGATAATAGGCACCGTTGCGCAGCGCGGCATAGACCACCCAGCGTCTTGCCTGGCTTTCGCGCACAGCCGCGTCATAGCTTGAAAGGTTCCAGCGCGACTGCATCTTTGAACGAAGACGGGCCAGCACATCGCCATAGGCAGGATCATCGGCCAAGTTCCGAAGTTCAAGGGGATCCTCTTGCAGGTCGTGAAGAAGCGGCGGATCGGCTTCGCAGAGCGTCAGTTTGTAGCGGTCATCGCGCAGGCAGACCAGCGGTGCAATCGAACCTTCCGCCGCGTATTCCATCGGGACGCTGCTTCGGCTGCCCCGTCCAGTCGCAAGGTCCGCAAGATTTTCACCGTCCGTCCAGGGAGCCACTTTGGCAATGTCGATACCGGCAAGAGAGGCAAGCGTCGGGGTGACATCCAGCGTAGAGACCGGCTGATCTATGCATTTTGGCTGCCAGCCTGGCGCGGCGATCATCATGGGCACGCGCGCCGATCCCTCGTAAAAGCACATCTTGAACCACAGACCGCGCTCACCGAGCATATCGCCATGATCGGAAGCGAAGACAATAATCGTATCTTCGGCCATGCGGCCCTTTTCCAGCACATCCAGAAGCTCGCCGACCTTGTCGTCGATATAGGAAATGTTGGCGAAGTATCCGCGGCGGGCGCGCCTGATCTGTTCCTGGCTGATGTCGAAAGCCTCGTGATCGCAGGCTCTCAGCAATCGCTGCGAATGAGCATCCTGCTCATCGAAGGCAAACGCGCCGACCTTCGGATCGAGCGCCGCGCAGTCTTCGTAAAGATCCCAATATTTGCGGCGCGCCACATAGGGATCGTGCGGATGTGTAAAGCTCACCGTTAGGCACCAAGGCCGATCGTCCAGACGCCGCGAAAGATCATAAAGTTTGCGCGTTGCGTGATACGCAACCTCGTCGTCATATTCGAGCTGGTTGGTGATTTCCGCAACTCCTGCCCCGGTAACGGAGCCGAGATTATGATACCACCAGTCAATGCGCTCGCCAGGCTTCGTATAATCCGGCGTCCAGCCGAAATCGGCGGGATAGATGTCGGTCGTCAGACGCTCTTCAAACCCATGAAGTTGATCGGGGCCGACGAAATGCATCTTTCCCGACAGTGCGGTATGGTAGCCCGCTGCCCTCAGGTGGTGAGCGAAGGTCGGGATATCGGAGGCAAATTCGGCGGCGTTGTCGTAGACGCGCGTTCGGCTCGGCAGCTGGCCGGACATGAAGGAAGCGCGCGCCGGCGCACAGAGCGGACTTGCCGTGTAGGTATTGGCGAAACGAACGGAGCGCGCCGCGAGTTTGCGCAAATTGGGCGCGTGCAGAAACGGAGCCGGTCCATCTGGAAAAAAGGTTCCATTCAACTGATCGACCATCAGAATGAGGATATTGGGGCGCGTCATCCGTTTATTCCCGCAAATGGAGCCTTATCTTGGCAAAGGCGCATAAGGCTGATTACCGCGGTTTTCTTACATGGAAAAGCCGCTAGACGCTGAGACGCCTGCGGCCTTTTTCATGAGTATCTGCGACGGGCTGTCAGTCTTCCAGAAGATCCTTGAGGAAATCGTCACACCAGCGCATCACGTCGTTCTCCATCAGAAAATCCATCATGATCTGCCAGCGCTGCTGACGCTCTTCAAGCGGCATGTTCAGTCCCCTTGCGATGGCATTGGCCGTGCCTTCGATATCATAGGGATTGACGAGCAGCGCGCCCTTCAGCTCGCGAGCGGCACCGGCAAAACGCGAGAGAACGAGGACGCCAGGGTTTTCCGGATCTTGTGCGGCGATGTATTCCTTGGCAACGAGGTTCATCCCGTCACGCAGCGGAGTGACCAAGCCGACCTTGGCGATACGGTAAAGCCCGGCAAGGATCGGCCGGCTGACCGATTTATTGATGTAGCGGATTGGTACCCAGTCTACCGCGCCGAGCGCCCCGTTCACACGGCCGGCCTGCTCGGCGACCATGCGCTGCATCTGCTCGTATTCGGGCACTTCGGACCGGCTCTTCGGCGTGATCTGAAGATAGGTCACCTTGCCTTGGTGCACCGGGTTGCTGGTAATGAACTTCTCGAAGGCATCGATGCGCTGGGTGATGCCTTTGGAGTAGTCGAGCCGGTCGACGCCGATGATCAGATCACGGTTTTCAAGGCTGGCGCGGGCTTTCGAAACCATGTTGTGCGCAGACGCCTTGCGCGCGAATTTGGCGAAGGCTTCCGTTTCGATGCTGATGCCGTATGCGCCGCCTTTAAAAGTGCGGTCGTTGGCGCGAAAGAGCTTCGGTCCGATTGCATCGCCCATTTCTTCACGGCGCAGACAACCGGCGAAATTTTCGAGGTCATGATCGGTCTGGAAGCCGACCAGGTCGTAAGATGCAAGCCCACGCATGATCTCTTCATGAACCGGCATGGCGTACAGCACATCGGCTGGCGGCCAGGGAATATGCAGGAAGAAGCCGATTTTGTTCTTCAGCCCCATCTGTCGCAATTCGGCAGCCAGGGGAATGAGATGATAGTCGTGCACCCAGATTGTATCATCCGGCTCGATCAAGGGCATAAGCCGTTGCGCAAAGAAGCGGTTGACGCGGAAATATCCTGCCATTTCCTTGCGACCATATTCGGCAAGGTCGAGCCGGTAGTGGCAGATGGGCCAGAGAACGCGGTTGGCGAATCCGTAGTAATATTCCTCGACATCCTTGCCCGTCAGGTCGGTGAGCGCATAGGTGATATTGCCCTGTTGCTGCAGGGCAAGTGGCCCCGGCTCTTCTGTGTCGCTCGAATTTCCGGACCATCCCATCCAGATACCGCCGCGCTTTTCGAGCGCGGCCTGAAGGGCCACCGCAAGACCGCCCGCAGATGCTGCGCCGGTCTTGTCCGGTACAGGAACCCGGTTCGAAACGATCACTAGACGGCTCACGTCACATTCCTCTCTTCAACAAAAACATGCACTTAGCGAACGGCAGCCTGCAGAATTTCACGCAGCTCGGCCGCCGAACCGATATTCATTTGCGCCTTTGTTGCGCTTGTTAGATCCCCAACCCGAATGGCAAGACCGCCGCGATGCAAAGCAGCACCAAACATTGCCTCATCCGTCACATCGTCGCCGACGGTGACGGGCAGCCTTCCGGCAAAAGGCGGCTTTTCAAGAAAGGCTTCCATGGCATGGCCCTTGTCGGCCAAAGCCGGACGAATCTCGAACACCATCTTGCCTCTCTGCAGTTTGAACTCGCTTCCGAGCTGCCGAACTGCAGCCTCCATCATCTGTTCCAGCTCGTCCTTGCAATCGGGAGCGAGACGGTAATGAAGAGCCGCAGCTGCGCCCTTATCCTCAAAGAGAATGCCATCGCGCTTGTCGCTAACAGCCGCCATCTGCCTTTTCACACCGAGGAAGGCATCGGGGATTTGCAGCTTTTCGACATTGCCATCCGCATCGCGCCTCTCGGCGCCATGCAGTCCGGCAACCGGAAACGAGAAGGGAAGAAAAAGCTTTTCTGCATAGGCAAGGCCACGGCCCGTTACGAGCGCGAGCGCGCCACCAAGGCGAGCGGACACCGCGTTCAAGACCGCAGGAAGCTCGTCAGGCACCTCGATCCCATCAGGGGTGCTGGCAAGATCGAGAAGCGTGCCATCGATATCGAGAAAAAGAGCGTATTCGCGGGGGCGGGAGAGAAGAATTTCCGTGAGAGCCTTACGGCCGGAAACTGATCCGGCCTCGGCGGCGGAAGTAGGTTTCGGTTCTGACGACATGAGCACCTATCTATAGCGGGGTGTCTGCGAGACAAGACCGCAGCACGCGGAAGGCGAGCTGCGAACTTCCTTCACAGCGTCAGGTCACGGCTGACCGGCAGTGAAAAACCCTTCGGCATCCTTTGCAAAAGCGGCCCGTTCAGCATCGTGGGTGTAGAACATATGCCCGCCGCGATAGAGCTTCAGCGCAACGCGGCCGCCATTCAGGGAAGCTGGAAGGTGATCGACGATATAACGGCTGGCACTGTAAGGGGTGACGACGTCGCTATAGCCATGCGCGATCAGGACGCGGAACGAGGGATTGATCGCCAGCAGTTCTCGCAGTTCACTGGTGACGCTGGCATCCTGTATGGATCCGCCTTTGTGCCTTCCCCATTCCCATTTGCGGCTGATATCACCATCGAGCAGGGAGTAGGTCATATCAGTGCGAAAGTTGAGCTCGTTGCGCGCATAATCGGCAAAGGCGCCCCCATAGGCACGGGTAAAGCCGTCAAGAATTGCGTCATCGCTTCGCTGCCAGGCAACCTCGGGAAAAGGATCGGGGGTTAAGAACGCAGCATCGTAGGCACTTGCGACCACGGGAGAGCCGCTTTCCGATCTCTGTTTGGCATAGGCGTTGGCAAGAAAGCCGCTGTTCTTCTCCACAACGGAGACCGGCAAGCCTGACCATTCAGATACCTTCTCGTAAAAACGGCTGGCCGCTTCTCCAACCGGCGGCGCGCCTGCAAGGGTCGTGAGATATTCGCCCAAGGCGAACTGCTCGGCTTCCCGTTGACGCGCTTCATCGAATTTGCCTTGTCGTTCCATCTGGGCAGCTGCGAGCGACGGCAGTTCAAGCGCTGCGCCAAGCGGGAACTCATTGGCATCGAACAAGAGGCGGCCATCCAGAAATGGCGAGAGCATGACGGCACCCGAAAGAATGATGCCCTGGTCGTCCTTGAGCGCGGATGCGACCTTCACGGCGCGAAAGCCGCCATAGCTTTCGCCGAGCAAATATTTGGGTGAGACCGAGCGGTGATTGCGTGCGGTGTAAAGCGCGATCGCCTTGGCCATGACTTGGGCATCTGCGTCACTCTTGTAAAAGCCCTCGGCATCGTCGGCCTTTACGGTGCGGCTCCATCCGGTTCCGATGGGATCGATGAGAACGAGGTCGGTAAAGGCAATCCAACTCTGCGGGTTGTCGACCAGCTTGGCCGTTGCGCCATCAGGCCGTCCGCTGCCGAAGTCAAGGATCTTCGGTCCGACCAGACCGAGATGAAGATAGGCGGAGGCTGCGCCCGGCCCTCCATTAAAGGCAAAGGTAATCGGACGGTTGGGGCCGCCGTCTTTGGCGACATAGGCGGTGTAATAAAGCGCGCCGACCGGATTACCGTCCTTGCCAAAGATGTCGAGCGTGCCGGCAGTCGCCTGATAGGAGAGCGACCGACCGCCCAGGGTAATCTGGTGATCGGTGACCGACTCCATCGGCAACAACTTCAGGACCCCCTCGCGCACCGGCCGGACTGCTTCATGGGCGTCAGCCGGCTGTTCCGCTTGGCCAAAAGCGGGGAGCAGGACAACGGCAAGGGCGGCAATAATCAGGCGACGTAACGTCAAGATGATCCCTCTCTATGCTATTTCTACACGCTTGCGCTCCAGCGCTGGCGATGCAAGCTTCTGCAACCGCAGAGATAGGGCACAAATGGAAGAGCCATGATGACAGGCAAGCAATTGTGATCGGAACCGCTGCTCAACGTTCCGTGGTGGTCGCCGCCACAAAGCGGTTACGCCCGGCATGCCAGCCATTTACAGCCGCAACGGCTCCAACAGCGACAAACAGCAAGGCGCACCATGCAAAACTTCCGGTCCAGCCGCGGATAAGCCCCACGATCAGCGGGCCAACGGAGGCAAGAAGATAGCCGACACATTGCGCCATGCCGGACAGGTGGGCTGCCACATGCGGATTTGGCGAGCGCAGTACAATGACCGTCAATGCGACCGCAATCAGACCGCCTTGCCCTATGCCTTGAAGGACAGCCCAGAACCACACCGTCCAAAGCGGCGCAAAGAGCAGGCCGAGAAGCGCGGTCACGGCAATCACGCACAGCGCCACATTGATGATGCGCTGATCCTTGCCGCGCACTGCAATTTGAGGCGCAACGAGACAGGCGGCGGCTTGCACCATGACAGACATCGACACGATGGCGCCCGCCGTGACGCCATCCATTCCCCTCTCGCGCAAAATCGGCACCAACCAGCCGAACACGCAATAAGCGAGCGCCGACTGCAATCCCATAAACAGCGTCACCTGCCAGGCAATCGGATCGCGCCAAAGACCCTCAACACGAAATACGCCGCGCCGCTCCACCTTTTTGACGAACAGAACCTGGGGCAGCCATATCACCGCAACAATGAGAGCGACCGCGCCCCAGATAGCAAGCGCCCCTGACATCGAGCCGTCGAGGGCGCGTTCGATGGGCAGTGTGAGGCCTGCCGCGCTGGCTGCACCGGCGCAAAGCGCCATCGTGTAAAAACCTGTCATCACCGCAGCCTTATCGGCAAAGTCGCGCTTGACGACACCAGGCAGAAGAACATTGCCAATTGCAATACACGCACCGGCTAACGCTGTTCCCATAAACAGCATCGAAACCGAAGAAAGCCCGCGCAAACCAGTTCCCAGAGCGAGCAGCAAAAGGACGCCCAGCAAAACACGTTCAGCCCCAAAGCGCTGTGCAAGGCGCGGCGCGAGGGGAGAGAATGCGCCAAGACAGACGACCGGCAGCGTTGTCAGAAGACTTGCACCGACGGCGGACAACGCAAGGTGATCGCGAATTTCCGGCAGCAGCGTCGAAGCGCTCGAAAAGAGCGGACGGAGATTGAAGGCGATGAGAACGAGACTGGCACCCAAAAGGAGACGCCCACCGCGAACAGTCGGCGGCGATACTGCTGGCGCTCCAAGATCCTCGACATCGACCAGCTGGTCTTCGAGGACCTGATGGTTTTGCGCGTTGCGTTGATCTTGTTGCATCATGACATTGTCTTTCGATCAAGGGCGGCAAATACCGGCGCCATGAACTGGCGCACTGCCGCTTCCGCCTTTTGCGGATCGCCTGTTTCAATCGCATCGACGATCGCCCGGTGCGCTGCCATATCCGGTTCGGGCACTTCTTGCCCGATCGTCGCCTCGATGGTCTCAGCGATGGAGTTCGAGAAAAAATCGTAGATCTCGGCCATTGCCCTGTTTTCCGAGGCTTCAATCACGGCCTTGTGGAACGCAAAATCTCTTTCGACGAAACCCTTTTTGTCCATACCGTCATATTCGCCGCGGGCATCCAGCAGCACGCGGAGCCGCTTTATCACCCCCGGCCGGGCGCGGAGTGCCGCAAGACGAGCCCCTTCCACATCGAGCGCGCATCGCGCTTCGAAGCGATCGCGCAGGCTCGCGCGCCGCGCGGCTGTCAAAGCCGCGCCAGCATCGACAGCGGATAGCACGTAGGTTCCAGACCCCTGCCGCGTTTCCAGGTAGCCTTGCGCGACCAGCGCGCGGACCGCCTCGCGCACGGTGCCGCGGCTCACCGACAGCATGGCGGCAAGCTCCGCCTCGTTGGGCAGTCGCTCGCCAATCGTCCAGCGCCGCGCGACAATCTCAGCGCGGATCGCTTCGAAGGCGTTATCGGAAAGGTTCGATCGCGAAACTGGTTTCATCTTCAATAGGTCAAATCATCGGATGACTTGATGTATATGAGGACGTCGCTATCTGTCAATTGCAACACGTAAACCGATATTGACGCCTGGCGCGAACTGGCCGAAGAGAGACGACGCCAAACGTAAAGGAGACTGACATGCCGAAGGGTTATTGGATTGCTCGCGTCGATGTGCACGATCCTGAAGGGTACAAAGACTACGTCGCCACCGCCAAACCCGCCTTCGAACGCTTCGGCGCGCAATTCTTGGCACGGGGCGGGGCCATCACACCCCTGGAAGGTCAGGCACGCGCACGCAATGTCGTCATAGAATTTCCGTCCATGCAGGCGGCGGTCGATTGCTATAACTCTGCCGAGTACCAAGCAGCAGCGGCTATCCGCCAGAAATATGCAACGGCAGAAATGGTGGTGGTCGAGGGCGTATGACGCAGCGGAAGGCGCGTGCAGCAGCAGGCGCAATCGCTCTTTCCGTCGCCTCGCCTTTCGGCTAAGACGAAACAGAAAAGTCACATTTCAAGCCTTTCGAGGAAACGCCATGCCACTCGCAAATCTGCCGCCGCTCGTAACCGTGTTCGGAGGATCGGGCTTTATCGGCAGGTATGTGGTGCGCGCGCTTGCCAAGCGCGGCTACCGCATCCGTGTCGCCGTTCGCCGTCCCGATCTTGCCGGCTTTCTGCAGCCGCTTGGCAATGTCGGACAAATTTATTTCACGCAGGCCAATCTGCGCTACCGAGATTCCATTGACCGGGCCGTGGCAGGATCGGACGCGGTCATCAATTGCGTCGGCCTTCTCTTCGAACAGGGACGCAACACCTTTGAAGCCGTGCAGGACTTTGGTGGACGTGCCGTTGCGGAATCGGCCAAGAAGGCGGGCGCACGCCTGATCCATGTGTCGGCCATCGGCGCTGACGACTCCTCGGACACAGGCTACGGACGTACGAAGGGCAAGGCGGAAGCAGCGATCATGGCTGCCGATCCTGATGCCATCATCTTCCGCCCATCGGTTGTTTTCGGTCCCGAGGATCAATTCTTCAACAAGTTCGGCCAGATGGCGCGCCTTGCCCCGGCCCTGCCGGCCATTGGTGGCGGAAAGACCAAGCTGCAGCCGGTTTACGTGGCTGATGTGGCGGAAGCCATCGCACGGG
Organism: Oryzifoliimicrobium ureilyticum; assembly: GCF_037199735.1. Taxonomy (NCBI): domain Bacteria; kingdom Pseudomonadati; phylum Pseudomonadota; class Alphaproteobacteria; order Hyphomicrobiales; family Rhizobiaceae; genus Oryzifoliimicrobium; species Oryzifoliimicrobium ureilyticum. The sequence continues at coordinate 148,991 of NZ_JBBBVQ010000006.1, forward strand.
CGGTCGACGGGAAGGTTCAGCCCGGCCGTATCTACGAACTGGGTGGGCCTGAAGTCATGACCTTCCGTGACTGTCTTGAGCTTGTTTTAATGGCAACGGCCAGAAAGAAGCCCATCGTTTCGCTGCCGTTCAGCTTTGCCTCCCTGCTTGGCAGCGTGGCATCTCTCGTCCCGATCATCACCCCGCCCATCACCGCCGATCAGGTGAAATTGCTGCAGAAGGATAATGTGGTTTCGAAAGAAGCGGAGGCGGAAGGCCGCACATTGAAGGGTCTGGGCATCGAGCCGACACTCGCCCTTGCGGTGGTCCCGAATTACCTCGTGCAGTTCCGTCCGCATGGCCAGTATACCAATAGCGGTAAAGCTGCCTGATTCTTGTTTTTGGAAGTCTTCGAACCGCCGGCGCGTCGCCGGCGGTTTTTTATTTAGCATTTTGTTCACTATAGTTTTGCAATTCGCCAGGCGTTGCAAAAAAGCAACCGCGGATTGACGTGCGTTGCACAAAAGACGCACTGAAAAACAAGTCGAATTAACCCGAAATTTAACAGGAACATTTATTTGCTATTTATCATTGGTGGGACTAACGAAAGCCCGCGTTCCGGCAGTTGCACCCCGCCACGGATCGCTCTTTAGATACGGTGAAAGGCATTTTCGATGGGCAAGTCTATCGCACTTTTGTTTGCGTGTGCGGCGCTGGTCATTCTAGCGGGCTCTTTTGTGGCTCCCGGCTCGGTTGCAGCCGTTAAAGGTCAGTGCTCGCCTGCTTATGGCGTAGATCCCTGCGAAACCGGCTCCATCAGCCACTGACAAAAAAGCCGGCCCTTTGAGAACCGGCTTTTCCTTTCTGCTTCATCCGAACATCGATATCGCCATCAACCCGACGGCTCCGACGAAGATTCTCCACCAAGCAAAAGGCGCATAGCCGCGCTTGGAAACGAAGTCGAGCAGCGAGCGGACCACGAAGAGTGCGGTGACGAAGGCAGCGACAAAGCCAATGACGATGAGAAGGCCGTCATTGGCGTTCAGTTCGTTCCGCGTTTTGTAGAGATCGAGCGCAAAGGCGCCCACCATGGTTGGCATGGCCAGGAAGAATGAGAATTCCGCGGCCGAGCGCTTGTCGGCGCCTAAAAGCAACGCGCCGACGATGGTCGCGCCGGATCTCGATGTCCCAGGGATCATGGCAAGGCATTGGAAAAAGCCGATCCCGATCGCCATCGGCCAGGAGAACTCCATGGCATCGGTATAGCGGGGCTTGAAGCTGACGCGGTCGACGGCAAGAAGAATAAAGCCGCCAACGATCAGCGCGATGCAGATTGCGATCGGGGACTCAAACAGCACCGTCTTAATGAAGTCGTGTGCAAGCGCGCCGATCACTGCAGCCGGCAGAAAGCCAAGCAGAACGGCGATGACGAAATGACGGGAGCGCTGGCTGGTCGGAAGGCTGACGGCTATGGAAATCAGCCGCTGGAAGTAAACAAGAAGAATGGCAAGAATAGCGCCGAGCTGGATGAGCACTGCAAAGGAATTGCCTGCGGGATGAAATCCGAGAAGCTTTTCGACCAAAAGCACATGGGCGGTGGACGATACAGGGATGAATTCCGTCAGGCCTTCGATGAGGCCCAGGATCAACGCGTTTATGATATCTGCCATATAGTGTTCCTTGCGAGAGGTAAGAATGCGATTCCCTTGTCTTGCGGGAGCCAAACTCCTATAGCTGCAACCACTGACTCCTGGCTAGGGCTTCGGCCGGCCCTATTTAACCATCTGTTTTTGATCACCAACGTTGCGAGTAGCAATGCCCACGCTTTATCACCACCCGATGTCGTCGGCCTCACGTTTCGTCCGGCTGATCCTCAGCGAATACGGCTTCAAGGCGGATTTGATTGAGGAACAGGTCTGGGAGAAACGCCGCGACTTCCTGGCGCTCAATCCCGCAGGCACGCTTCCCGTCTATGTCGATGACAGCATGCGTGCACTGTGCGGTGCTTCCGTCATTTCAGAATATCTCGACGAAACACACGGGGTATTGAAGCGCGACCGCCGTCTTCTTGCCGAAGATCCGTTTCAGCGCGCCGAAATTCGCCGGCTGACCGACTGGTTCCTGCATAAGATGGAAACCGATGTCACACGGCCGCTTGCGCGCGAACGCGTCTACAAGCTGCAAATGACGGCCGAACAAGGTGGCGGGGCTCCCGACTCGAAGATTTTGCGAACGGCCCGTGCCAATATTCGTCAACATATGAAATATGTGACCTGGCTCGCAGGATCGCGCCAGTGGCTGGCCGGCGAGCGCATGAGCTATGCCGATCTTGCCGCGGCTGCCTCTGTCTCTATTCTCGATTATCTTGGCGAAATCGATTGGGCGGAATCTTCTGTCGCAAAAGACTGGTATCAGAGACTGAAGTCCCGGCCCTCCTTCCGGCCGCTTTTGACCGAGCGCGTGCGCGGCCTGACGCCCGTCTCGCATTACGCAGATCTGGATTTCTAGCAAAGGTGCCATGCCCGACGACGACCGACAGAGAGATGAAAAGCGCCGTCGCAAGCTGACCGACTTTGTCAAAAGCGAAGCGACGGCACTCGGTTTCGATCTTTGTCGGATCGCCCCGCCAGACTCCATACCTGATGCCGCCGAAAAGCTTGCCGCGTTTCTGGAAGCAGGGCGGCACGCGACGATGGCCTGGATGGCCGAGACCCGCGACAGGCGAAGTGCGCCTCGCGCGCTCTGGCCCGAGGTCCGTTCGATCGTCATGCTCGGCATGAATTACGGACCGGAGGAAGACCCTCGCTCGATCCTTGCCAAGCCCGATAAAGCCGCCATTTCCGTCTATGCCCGCAATCGCGACTACCATGAAGTCATCAAGGGCAAGTTGAAAGAGTTGGCGACGCGCTTTGCCGCGCGGGCCGGGGAAGACGTCAAAGTCTTCGTCGATACCGCCCCGGTGATGGAAAAGCCGCTTGCGGCTGCCGCGGGCCTTGGCTGGCAGGGCAAACATACGAACCTTGTCAGCCGCGACTACGGGTCCTGGCTCTTCCTCGGCGCTCTGTTCACGACAGCGGATCTTTTCATCGATCTTCCCGAGACCGATCATTGCGGATCGTGTCGCGCCTGTCTCGATGCATGCCCAACAGCAGCCTTTCCTGCGCCCTATCAGATCGATGCCCGACGCTGTATCTCCTACCTGACCATCGAGCATAAGGGTCCCATAGACCTTGAGTTCAGGCGGGCCATGAGCAATCGTATCTATGGATGCGACGATTGCTTGGCGGTCTGTCCCTGGAATAAATTCGCGGCAGCAGCTTCTGAGATGAAGCTGAAGGCACGCGAGGATCTTCTGGAGCCAGATATCGCAATGCTGCTGCAGTTGGACGATCAGGCATTCCGAACCTTCTTTTCCGGCTCGCCCGTCAAGCGCATCGGCCGCGACCGCTTTATCCGCAACACTTTAATTGCTGCGGGAAATTCCGGGCGGAGACAGCTGATAGATCCTTGCAGACGCCTGTTGGATGATGCCTCGCCGGACGTCCGCGGAATGGCGGTATGGGCCTTGTCTCAGTTGATGACAGGGCAAGAATTTACCTTGCTTGCGGCTGGTGCCGTGCAAGAGCTGGATGAAGACGTTTTGAGAGAGTGGAGGCTTGCGGGAGCGGCATGAGCAATGTTGTAATTTTCGGCTGCGGCTTTTCGGGGCTGGCCATTGCGCGCGCATTTCTGAAGCAGAATTGTGAGGTATGGGGCACGACACGCTCCGAGCCGAAGGCACTGCGTCTTGAAGAAGAGGGCGTAAAGCCACTTGTCTTCGACGGCATGACATTCGGCGATGACGTGCTGAAGGCTGTGGCGAAGGCTGATATCCTCGTGCAATCCATAGCCCCAGGCGACAGCGGCGATCCCCTTCTCAATCTCGGTTATGAACACCTCAGGAAGATGATGCCGAACCTTCGCTGGATGGGCTATCTTTCCACGATCGGTGTTTACGGCAACCATGACGGCGCGTGGGTGAGCGAAGAGACACCCTGCAAACCCGTGTCGGCCCGATCGAGAGAGCGCCGGGAGGCAGAAGACGGCTGGATCGACTTTTCTAAAACTTCTGGATGTTCTGTTGCCATCCTGAGGCTTTCTGGCATTTATGGCCCCGGCCGCAACGCCTTTTGCAATCTCGCAGCCGGAACGGCCAGGCGCCTGATCAAGAAGGATCAGGTCTTCAATCGTATCCGTGCAGAAGATATTGCAGAGGCAACTGTGTTTCTATCGGAACGGCAGTTGGGCGGCATTTATAATGTCACGGACGATAATCCTGCCCCGCCTCAGGACGTGATAGTCGAGGCAGCCCGCTTGATGGGTGTCGAGCCACCGCCTGAGCAGCAATTCGAGACGGCTGAGCTCAGCCCCATGGCGCGTTCCTTCTATGGCGAAAACAAAAGGGTATCGAACGAGAAACTGAAGTCAGCAGGCTTCCGTTTTCTCTACCCGGATTATCCTCAATCGCTTTCGCAGCTATGGCGTACCGGTAGCTGGAAGGGCGAGGAATAAGCCGCCAATGGCGCCCGATATAACCTGTAAGTGGTAGGAATTTCCTACTTCCTTAGTTTGTGAATCTAATTTTCGCGCCATTTATGGTTAATGGCCCCTTAATTTGCGCAATTTGGGCAAAGAATAGGGCAAAGTCGAAAAATTTTTTTCGTGATCGAGGAGCGATTGGTTGAACGCGCCCCTCACTCGGAATAATCGTTCCATTTTTAATTGTTTTTCCTATATATTTTTTCTTTTTTTCAAAACGTAAAAAAATTTACTCAAGTCCCCCAAAGCCGGAATTGTTACAGAGTGTAACGTTCCGTGATAACCATCGGCACTTTTTCGCCATTTTTGGCCCGATTTAACCCCGTCCGCCTCCTGAGGGCGCGAGTTCAATAATCGAGGGACCAAACGTTTTGAGAAAAATTTGCTATTCTGTGGTTGCGGCCGCATCGATTGTCATTGCCGTTCTTGCTGTTCCTTCGGAGAGCTTCGCCGGCGACAGTTGCGGGGGCGCTTCATGGTATGCACTTCGTTCCAAAACTGCATCGGGTGAACGAATGAACCCAGCCGTTATGACCGCCGCTCATCGTTCGCTGGCGTTCGGAACCCGTATCAAAGTCACCAATCGCAACAATGGCCGTACCGTTGTGGTGAGGGTAAACGACCGCGGTCCGTTCATCCGCGGTCGCGTGCTCGATCTGTCACGCGCTGCCGCGCAAAATATCGGCATGGTCTCTTCCGGTACCGCAAAAGTCTGCTACGAGGTGCTAGGCTAAACCTACCGTACGCCGCTTTATCATTTACTTGCTCTTGCTGCCGATCACGGTTAGGACCGACCTCGCGCAACGCGTAATTTTCGCGTCATGCGCGGACCCCGTGAATTAGTAAGTGCAGACAGGAGACAGATAATGCGATTGGGCGGCCGGCTCGAGGCAGCTATTTCGGTACTTGCGGACATTGACGTTCGCAGAAGACCCGTCGCTGATGCACTCAAGGATTGGGGCCTTTCGCATCGCTTCGCAGGATCCGGCGACCGGGCGGCCGTTGGGAACATCGTCTATGACGCGCTTCGCATGAGACAATCTCATGCATGGCTTATGGATGATGACCGACCCGCGTCGATTGCCTATGCCGTTCTGTTCCGCCAATGGGGTTTTACGCCGGAAACGCTGTCTGCCGAACTGCTGGACGACAAGTTCGCTCCGCCTTCCCTTTCTGAGGAACAGCTTGCTGCGTTCTTGTCCCGCGATCTTCGCACTGCTCCCGATCATGTTCAGGGCGATATTCCAGAATGGGTTCTCCCTTCCTTTCAAAACGCGTTCCGAGACGACTGGTTGTCCGAAGCAGTTGGTCTTGCCGGACGTCCGACGCTCGACCTTCGGGCCAATACCTTGAAGGCGAACCGCGATAAGGTTGTCTCGGCCCTTTCAAGAGCCGGAGCGTCCCCCGCGCGTATCGCGCGCAATGGCGTTCGCATTCCTGCTGGCGAGGCAGCCTCTCGTCTACCCAACGTCACAGCTGAGCTATCGTTCCAAAAAGGTTGGTTCGAAGTTCAGGACGAAGGTTCACAGATTGTTGCAGATCTCGTGCAACCGGCTGAGGGCGACCAAGTACTGGATTACTGCGCCGGCGGTGGCGGCAAGACGCTGGCGATGGCAGCCGCCATGAACAACAAGGGGCAGATTCACGCCTATGACGCAGACAGAAAGCGTCTCGCGCCGATCATCGAACGCCTTAAACGCGCCGGCACCCGCAACGTCCAGGTGCATGACGAGCTTCAAGGTTTAAACGCGCTTGTCGGACGCTGCGACAAGGTTCTGGTCGATGCGCCTTGCACGGGTTCTGGAACATGGCGGCGCCGGCCTGATACCAAATGGCGGCTCACCCAGCGTAATCTTGATGAACGCGTTGCCCAGCAGCAGGAAGCATTGCTGCAGGCCAGCACCTATGTGCGCCCGGGCGGCAAGCTGATTTACGTCACCTGCTCCATGCTGACGGAAGAAAACGAAAAGCAGATGGAGCGCTTCGTTGAACAGAACCCGCAGTTCAGCATCGTGAACGCTTTTGAAAGCTGGAATGGGCTTTTTGGCAGCGACGCGCCGGCTCCTCGCTCGCTCGACGGCAAGAGCCTCACGCTGACACCGGCGTCAACAGATACGGACGGCTTTTTCTTTTGTAAGCTGAAACGCTCGTCCTGACCGTTATGGCGCTTCGGGCGCACGCAGCGGATAGGGGTGGCGCGGCGGAAGAAGGTGATGCAGCACAGCTAGCAAAACCAACAGAATGCTGCCGCAAAGCACAATCAAAAACAGGGTGAGGCCGCCCAAATGCGAGCCGAAGGCAACCAGTGGTACCGCTCCCGCCGGGGGGTGGGTTACCCTGAGCAGCAGCATAGCGGCAATTGAAACGCCGACCGCAACAGCCGCCACCCACCAGACACCGGGAAGAAGAAAAAGAGCAAAGGTGCCGACAAGCGCTGCCAAGATGTAACCGCCGATCACGTTGGCCGGCTGCGCCAACGGGCTTTTAGGCTGGCCAAACAAAAGAACGGCCGTCGCGCCGAATGGCGCGATGAGAAGCGGAATGCCGGTCGCTGCCGTCAGGCCACCAACCGAAAGCATGCCGATTACAGCGCCCAAGCCAGATTTTAAATGAGCATGGGTATCGCCCTTGGGCTCATGCCGATGAATGAAGTGCCTTAGGTGACGACGCATGAAGGACTCTCGGTCAGAAAATCATCAATTGCCCGCTAATAGAGCATCTTGTGATTAAATTCCAAGCAAAACGCATTCCCATGCAAAGCATTTAAAGGAAATCTCTTCTTAAAATCGCTCTAAACTAGATTATTTGACACCAGTTTAAATTTGCGCCAAGACAAACCGCTATTTCCGACGGGCTTCCGTCACAAGAGAGGGATCCATGAGTATCTTGAAACATGCTCGAACGGCGCTTGTCGTCACCACTGCGCTGCTCCTGGCAGCTCCGGCCTTTGCAGCGACCAAGCAGGCCGACGTGCTTAAGCATTATGCTGAACTTGCCCATGCGAAGTATGAGGATTCGCTGGTCACGGCGCAGGCCCTCGATAAGGCGATTGATGCGCTGCTCGCCAATCCGAACGATACGACGTTGAAAGCGGCCCGCGATGCGTGGATCAAGGCGCGCGTGCCCTACCAGCAGTCGGAAGTCTATCGGTTCGGCAACCCTGCTGTCGACGAGTGGGAAGGCAAGGTCAATGCATGGCCCTTGGATGAAGGGCTGATCGACTATGTCGATGCCTCCTATGGCACCGAGAGCGATGAAAACACGCTTTATGTCGCCAATGTCATCGCCAACAAGACGATCAAGATCAACGGCAAGGATGTCGACGCGTCAAAGCTGACGCCGGAATTCCTATCCGGTACGCTGCACGAAGCGGGCGGTGTCGAAGCCAACGTTGCCACCGGTTATCACGCCATCGAGTTTTTGTTGTGGGGGCAGGACCTTCACGGGACGGGACCGGGCGCAGGCGAGCGGCCTGCCTCAGACTACGATCTGAAGAATTGCACGCATGGCAACTGCGACCGCAGAGCCGAATATCTGAAGTCGGCGTCGACCCTTTTGGTTTCTGACCTTAAGGACATGACCGAAAAGTGGACGCCGGACGGCGAAGCGACAAAGCATGTCGAAGCCGATCCCAAAGCGGGGATCACCGCTATCTTGACCGGCATGGGATCGCTGTCCTATGGCGAACTCGCCGGCGAGCGGATGAAGCTCGGCCTCATCCTGCATGATCCGGAAGAAGAACATGATTGCTTCTCCGACAATACCTATAATTCGCATTACAACGACGCGCTTGGCATCAAGTCTGCCTATACCGGTGATTATACTCGGGTGGACGGCACCAAGATGACCGGCCCTTCCCTTCAAGATCTCGTCGCAGCCAAGAACAAAAAGCTCGACAAGGAAATGATGGCCAAGCTCGACAAGACCATGGATGCGATGACTGTGATGGTCAAACGCGGAGAAACCGTCGAGAAATACGACCAGATGATCGCCGAAGGAAACAAGGAAGGCAACGCCGTTGTCCAAAAGGCGATCGACGGCCTCGTTGACCAAACCAAAACCATTCAGCGCGTCGTTGCAGGACTTGATCTTGGCACCGTCAAACTGGAAGGTTCCGACAGCCTCGACGACCCCAGCAAGGTCTTCAAGTAACAGCTTAGGCGGGCCGCGGCTGATGTCGCGGCCCGATCATTTTACCCATGTTCAAATATCCGCCAGTCTTTCTTCTTGCCCTTATTCTCATAGGCTCTGCCGCCATTGCAGCCAATGCGGATCGCGCCACCGACGGGTTCGAAAAGAGGCGCACGGATCTTTCGCCGCAGGATATCAAGCGGGTCACGGCGGTGACTGCCCCCGCAACGGATTTTTCGCGCAGCGAGGTCTATGAGGGAATGCCGGGCGGCGCTTCGACATCGCGCGCTGCGGCCGATGATGACGCCTTTTCGCATCCTTCCGCCAATATCCCGTTCGAGGAGAGGCAGGATTTCAACCTCGGCAAGGCGCTGTTCAAAAAGCTCTGGGTCTCGGCCCCCTCCTCCACGCAGGCCTCCGATGGACTTGGACCGCTATTCAACGCCCGATCCTGCATGAGCTGTCACGTCAATGACGGTCGGGGCAGGCCAGCAGATGGCGTCGAACCTCAAAATTCCATGTTGATGCGCCTTGCCCGTCCGCCAGAAAGCTCCGAGGAACAGCGCAAGCTTGCGGCCCATGAGGTGCTAAACTTCCCCGATACGGTCTACGGTCACCAGCTGCAGGAGCTTGCGGTGCCGGGGTTGGCGACGGAGGGAAAAGTCTCCATCCATTATGTGGAAAAAGCTGTGATGCTGCCTGACGGCGAGAGCGTCTCGCTGCGCCAGCCCATCTATACCCTCCACGGCATGGCGTATGGACCACTTGGGCCGACAACGACGATCTCACCACGTATTGCGCCTCCGATGATCGGGCTCGGCCTTATCGAAGCGATCTCGGATGCGGATCTTCTGGCTCATGCCGACCCCGACGACCAGAACGGCGATGGCATAAGAGGCAAAGTCGCGTTGGTGAGGGATCATCGAACAGGCAAGCTGGCGATCGGCCGTTTCGGCTGGAAAGCGCAAAATGCTGACATCCGGGACCAGAGCGCCGACGCCTTTTCAGCCGATATCGGCATTTCAACGCCCGACAGGCCGGATCCTTATGGCGATTGCACCGTAGCGGAAAGCCGATGCCTGACTATGCCGACAGGCGTCCAAAAACGCCTGGGAGATGTAGAAGCGCCTGATCCGGTTCTCAAGCTGGTGACTTTCTACTCGGCGAACCTGGCTGTTCCGGCACGCAGCGGCACCAACCGGCCGGATATTCTGGCGGGAAAAAAGACCTTTTATGAAAGCGGCTGTGCCGCCTGCCATGTTCCGAAATACGTCACACGGCGGGACGCAGCCAACCCGGCCTCAGCGTTTCAGTTGATCTGGCCTTATTCCGATTTTCTGTTGCACGACATGGGCAGCGCTCTCGCCGATGGACAAGAAGTCGGCGTGGCGAGCGGTAGTGAATGGCGCACGCCGCCTCTATGGGGTATAGGACTGACGCAGACTGTTAACGGCCACAGATTTTTCCTCCATGACGGCCGTGCCCGAAATCTCACAGAAGCGATTTTATGGCATGGCGGAGAGGCGGAAAAAGCGCGGTCCGCTTTTGCTGCCCTGCCGAAAGACCAGCGGCAGGCGTTGATAACGTTCTTGGAGTCCTTGTGATGCGCCTTTGGTGCCCCCTGATCCTCAGCCTTGCCCTTGCCTCGCCGGCTCTTGCCCAAGAGGCACCAGCGCCGTCAGCGCCGCAGTTGAACGATCAGGCCGTCCAAAGCGTGATGCAGCGCGCGGTCGATGAGGTCATCCGACCCGGTTACCGCAATGCTCAGCAATCGGCAGCGCGCCTCACCACGGCCATGAAAGATCTCTGCAACGATGCCAGCCAGCCCTCGCTCGACAAGGCCAAATCGGCCTTCGACGATACAATCCGCTATTGGTCGATGGTCGAAATCGTCCAGACCGGACCAGTCATCGAGGATAATCTCTTCGAGCACATCCTGTTTTATCCGGATCGAAAGGGATTGGGCCTCAAACAGGTCCAGGCATTGATTGCCAAAGGTGATCCACAGGATGCCACCGTCGATGCAATTTCCAAGAAAAGCGTCGCGTTGCAGGGACTGACGGCTCTCGAATATGTCCTTTACGGCGATGGGTCTAATGCGCTCACGCAGCAGAAGAACGGCTTTCGCTGCCAGTATGGCGCTGCCGTGGCCGGCAACGTGCTGCGCGAGGCGGGAGAGGTCGTCGCCGCCTGGGAAAAGCCCGATGGCGTTCAGGCAAGCTGGAAACATCCAGGCCCCGGCAACAGCGAATTCATGGATGGCCAAGAAGCGCTGACCGCTCTTCTCGGCATTCTCGTCCACGGCGCTGAGACCCTGCGGGATCAGCGACTGGAACAGTTCTACAAGGGCAAGGATTCCGAGCCGCGTCCACACCTTGCCATCTACTGGCGATCGAAAAATACCTGGAAGTCGATGGCCGGCAATCTGCAGGGGCTCAGAACGCTTTGGCAGAAGACGGCGATGGGAGACCTGATGCCACCGGATCGAAAGGCTGTGTCCGCCAACATCGATGCCAATTTTAAAGCCCTGATCGATATGGTCTCCAAGCTCAATCCGGATATCGATGTGGCGACCAGTGAGGCTGAACGACCGAAACTTGATGCGGTTTTGCAGCGCTCGCGTGACCTGATCACGCAGATCAGCGACGATTACGGTAAGGCGATCGGGCTCTCCGCAGGCTTTTCCTTCTCCGACGGAGACTGATTGATGTGGAGGAGCAAGGCCGTAGACCGGCGCGACTTCGTCAAGGCTGCCGGCCTCGGCTTCCTGGCGACGCTTAGCCCGAGGGGTGCGGCGGCGCTGCAGCGCAGCGATGCGGTCTTCGCATCTGGCATCAAGCGCGCGAATGGCTCCTTTGCGGTCGCCACCGTCGGCGAACGCGGCGAAATCATAGATACGATCGGCCTTCCGGCGCGGGCCCATGGCATGGCACACAGTCTCGCCACGGGCAGGACCGTAGCCTTCGCCCGCCGGCCGGGCACCTTCGCAATGATATTCGATCATCAGCACCGGGCAGATCCGATCGTCATCACCTCTCCGTCCGGGCGTCATTTCTACGGCCACGGTGCGTTTTCGCCCGATGGCAAACTGCTTTACGCCAGCGAGAACGACTTTGACGGGCAACGTGGCGTCATCGGGCTTTACGATGGCACAAACCGGTTCGAGCGGATCGGAGAGTTCGAGACCTTCGGCGTAGGACCGCATGACATGACGGTCTCCGATGATGGAAAAATGCTCATCGTCGCCAATGGCGGCATCGAAACTCATCCGGATTTTGGGCGTACCAAGCTTAATCTTAACGCCATGCAACCGTCGCTGGCCCTTATCGATGCGGCAACGGGCGCGCTGATCGAAAAGCATGTTTTGCCGGAACGATGGTCTCAGCTTTCCACCCGCCATGTCGATATCGATGCGAGCGGACGGATCTGGTTTGCTTGTCAGTATGAGGGCCATCGTAACGATCTGCCGCCACTGATCGGCTCTTTTGGCAAAGGCGAAGATCTATCCTTCGTCGCATTGCCAGCCGAAACAACGCGGCGGCTTGCCAATTATGTGGGTGCAATCGCCGTCAATCGGCATCAGGGCCTTGTCGGTGTGACGTCTCCGAAAGGCGGTGCTTTTGTGATGATCGATGCAGCATCCGGCCATGTGATCAAAGAACAAGCTGTCGCAGAGGCTGCCGGCATTGCGCCCGCACGCCGCGACTTTGCAGTCTCCTCTTATCAAGGAGATTTTCTATCCGAACGAAGTGCTGTCGCTTGGGACCAGCATATCGTTCGCCTTGCCTCCGAGCAGACGGGTTAACAAGTGCTCTTCCGTTTCCCGGAGCAAGCACCCTTCCATCAGATGATAGCCATCCGACACTGTCCAACGTCGAAGCAAAAATTCACTTCGGCAGGACATGCTCAATGTGGGCGCTGGTGATCCTTGCGTTTTTCCCTGCTTTCGGCGATCGCCCGCGATTGATGGCGACGCAGCAGTTCCACCTGAACGGAGGCCTGAAAATCAAGCACTTCCTGTCGGACTGCCTCTTCCGGCATGCCTCTTTCACTCAGTTCGGCCGCGAGGCGGCGGCATTCCGTCTTCCAATAGGTGACCGCCGCTTCGCCGTTCAGCCTATCCAGTTCCGCCGCGCAGCGCTCGATATCGCCTGTCCGGCGCGCCACGGGAAATATGACGATTTCGCTTTTCTTCATCGCACCCAAACGCCTGTTACTCATCAACACCATCGAATCAGTCCTTGCTGCACGCCATGGTTAGGCGCAGTTGGTTAATGCTTTCCTCGCACGGCGCCTTTTGCGGCATGCGCAACGAGTTTCCGAACATTTTTGCGCTCGTGAGACCTTGCGGAAAGGTGTGCCGATGCTGCAAAAGCGCTGCACGGTTTCGCGAAGGGTATTGAGAAGAGACCATCTTGCTTTTTCCGGCGAGCATTCTTGTCCAAAATGGCGCGCCATGCCACTTTCGCGCCAACTGAAGGGGATAGGCATGAACGAGATAAACAGCGGCAATTTTCGTGAGAGGATCCACGAAAATTTTGCCAAGCAGGCAGCCTTGCATACGATCGGTGCCGAACTGACGCGCATCGAGCACGGCTCGACAGAAATCGAACTGCCTTTCGACGTAAAGCTTACCCAGCAGCACGGCATCTTGCATGCAGGCGTTATTTCCGCCGCGCTCGATTCGGCCTGCGGCTTTGCCGCCTATACGCTGATCGATCCGGATGCCTCCGTGCTGACCATCGAATTCAAGGTCAATCTGATGTCTCCCGGACGCGGAGACCGCTTCCTGTTTCGTGGAGACATCACAAAACCCGGTTCCAACATCATCGTTGCCGATGGTCGGGCCTATGCCATCGGAGACGGCCCGGCCAAGCTGATCGCCTCCATGACGAGCACGATGATGGTGGTTCGCGGACGAGAGGGCATCAGCGGATGACATTCGAACTAAAGTCGGTTGCCGGCAAATCCATCCTGTTCGTCATGGCGGCCGAGGCCGAATATGGGCCGTTCCAACGCTCACGCTTCGACCCGCTGTTCACGGGTGTCGGTCCGGTCGAGGCGGCGGTTTCGCTGACGCGCACACTGACGACGCTGGACAGTGCAGGAGACTTGCCGCAGCTTGTCGTCTCCCTTGGATCGGCCGGTTCTCCAAAGCTAGAACAGACGGAGGTCTATCAGGTCTCGTCAATCTCCTATCGCGACATGGATGCCTCGCCGATCGGTTTTGAAAAGGGAAAGACGCCTTTCCTTGACCTGCCTGCCGTGGTGGAGTTGCCGCTTCGCATTCCGGCAATGCCGACAGCAAGCCTGTCGACCGGCGCAAATATCGTCTCGGGCGATGCCTATTCCAGCATCGATGCCGATATGGTCGATATGGAAAGCTTCGCCGTTCTACGCGCCTGCCAGAGTTTCGATCTGCCGTTGATTGGGCTACGGGGCATTTCCGATGGGGCGAAAGAACTCCGTCAGATCAGCGATTGGACCGAATATCTGCATGTGATCGACCGTAAACTGGCTTACGCAGTCGACAGCCTTCTGACCGCGCTTGAGGACGGGGTTTTCTGGTTCTAGACAAAGCGGCGGTTCTGACGGGCGGTCATCGTTTCAGAACGCATTTTGCAGTGACAATCGGCACAATAAAATCCGGCTGCGCTTAGTTTCGGCAATTGCCAGAATGGGCGCTTTTCTTTAAAGGCTCGCCATGACCCAGACAGCGCACCCAGACAATGTTCTCATCATCGATTTCGGCAGCCAGGTAACGCAGCTGATCGCGCGCCGCGTGCGCGAAGCTGGTGTTTATTGCGAGATCGTCCCGTTCCAATCCGCGGAAGAAGGTTTTCACCGGATCAAGCCGAAAGCGGTCATCCTTTCAGGCAGCCCCGCTTCCACCGTTGACGAGGGCTCGCCGCGTGCACCGCAGATCGTTTTCGATAGCGGCATTCCGGTCTTTGGCATCTGTTATGGCCAGCAGACCATGTGTATGCAGCTCGGCGGACGAGTCGAAAGCGGCCATCATCGTGAATTCGGCCGTGCCTTTCTCGATGTCGAGAAGGAGTGCCCACTCTTCGAAGGGCTCTGGTCGAAGGGCTCGCGCCATCAGGTCTGGATGAGCCATGGCGATCGCGTCACGTCCCTTCCGGAAGGTTTTGAGGTCGTCGCAACATCGCCAAACGCGCCTTTTGCTTTTATCGCCGATGAAAAGCGCCGCTACTATGCTGTCCAATTCCATCCAGAAGTCGTTCACACGCCAGACGGCGCACGGCTGATCGCCAATTTCGTGCACAAGATCGCCGGCATCGAAGGCGACTGGACGATGTCTGCCTATCGGCAAAAGGCCGTCGAGGATATCCGCAAGCAAGTCGGCGACAAGCGCGTCATCTGTGCGCTGTCCGGCGGTGTCGATTCCTCCGTGGCTGCGCTGCTGATTCATGAAGCCGTCGGCGACCAGCTGACCTGCATTTTGGTCGATCACGGCCTGATGCGCAAAGACGAAGCCGCAAATGTCGTTGCGATGTTCCGCGAGCACTACAATCTGCATCTGCTGCACGTCGATGCATCCGACAAGTTCATCGGCGAACTCGAAGGCGTCAGCGATCCCGAAACCAAGCGCAAGATCATCGGCCGCCTCTTCATCGAGACCTTCGAAGAAGAAGCCAAGAAGCTGGGCGGTGCCGATTTCCTCGGCCAAGGCACGCTCTATCCCGATGTCATCGAAAGCGTCTCCTTCAGCGGCGGCCCATCCGTTACGATCAAGTCGCACCACAATGTCGGCGGCCTGCCGGACCGCATGAACATGAAGCTGATCGAGCCATTGCGCGAACTCTTCAAGGATGAAGTGCGCGTCCTTGGGCGAGAACTCGGCCTGCCGGACAGCTTCATCGGCCGCCATCCCTTCCCCGGCCCCGGTCTTGCTATCCGCTGCCCAGGTGGCATTACCCGCGAAAAGCTTGAGATTTTGCGGGAGGCTGATGCGATCTATCTTGACGAGATTCGCAAGGCAGGTCTTTACGACGCCATCTGGCAGGCGTTTGCGGTCTTGCTGCCCGTGCAGACGGTCGGCGTCATGGGCGATGGCCGCACTTACGAGTTTGTCTGCGCCCTGCGTGCCGTGACCTCGGTCGACGGCATGACAGCGGATTTCTATCACTACGACATGGAATTTCTCGGTCGCGCAGCAACCCGAATCATCAACGAAGTGCGCGGCATCAACCGGGTGGTCTACGACGTCACAAGCAAGCCGCCCGGCACCATTGAGTGGGAGTAAAGAGGCTCGTGCTGCATAGACAGCACGGCTGCGGCTGTGGAACACGAGCCGCAACCTGTATCGGTGTTTTTATGCTGCCTCACTCCCCTGGCGAAGCATCAACGCTTGATCTGTGAGAGTTGACGGTCAAAGTCGTCAGCATCGAAGTAATCGCGCCAGACCGTGATTGCGCCCCTTTCGACGGTAATCGTTCCCATCACGGGAAGGGTGATGGTGGCACCGCTCTCGTGTTTGAAAACGTCTACCCGTTCGTTCAGCACGACATCGCCGCTCGCGGCAATGGCTGTTACTTTCCAGTCGACGGTAAAAACGGTGCCAAGACCAAAGTCAGCATGAAATTTGCGGACATTTTCACGCCCGATGATATCCGGCAGAGGTACATTATCGTAAAGCACGTCCTGCGACAGCATGGCGATGGCTTCATCGATGCGGTTAGCGTTCCAATGGGCAAAGAATGTGGTGGCGACGTCGATGGGTTCGGGATGCATGATCGTTTCCTGTTGCTGCGCGCTCATTGAGCGCCTGGCGTGAGAGGTTCACGCTTCGATGAAGGCGAGGAGGTCCGCATTCAACTGGTCGGCATTGATTGTCAGCATCCCATGCGGGAAGCCGGGATAGGTCTTCAACGTGCCATTCTTCAGCAGTTTGATGCTTTTGAGTGCGGCATCCTGGTAAGGCACGATTTGATCGTCCTCGCCGTGCAGGACGAGCGTCGGTACGCTGATGGCTCGAAGATCCTCGGTTTGGTCAGTTTCGGAAAATGCTTTGATCCCCTCATAGTGGGCCTTGGCGCTCCCCATCATTCCTTGCCGCCACCAGTTTTGAACCACACCCGGCAGTACGGTCGCGCCCTCGCGGTTGAAGCCGTAAAACGGCCCCGCCGGAACGTCTTGGAAGAATTGGGCGCGATTTGATGCGGTGCCGGCGCGAAGCCCATCGAAGACCTCGATCGGCAGCCCTTCGGGATTGGTCTGCGTCTTCAGCATCAGCGGCGTCACCGCTGAAACCAGCACCGCCTTGGAGACGCGACCTGCCGGCTCTCCGTGACGGGCGACATAGCGGGCAACTTCGCCGCCGCCGGTCGAATGACCGATATGCACCGCGTGGTTGAGATCCAGCGCTTGCACGACGGCGAAAGCGTCCGCAGCGTAATGATCCATATCATGCGCGTCGGAGACCTGAGCCGAGCGGCCATGCCCACGACGATCATGGGCGACGACGCGATAACCTTTCGAGAGAAAGAACAGCAGTTGGGCATCCCAGTCGTCGGCCGACAGTGGCCAGCCATGGTGGAACATGATGGGCTGAGCATCTTTCGGTCCCCAGTCCTTGTAAAAGATGTCGACGCTGTCAGTCGTGGTGACGAAGGGCATGATGACGTTCCTTTCAGCTGATATCGAATGACAATAAAGCGTGGAGGCGGCGATACCTCAATGGCTAGTCGAATTTGCCGAGATTGAGCGCGGGCAACGGGCCGCCGGGAAATTCAATAAGCGGTGCACCAACTGCCAGCGTTCCGAGATCGATACCGAAAAAGCCGAGGCGTCCGATCAGGGCAGCGAGCTCTGCCTTTGCTGCCGCATCGTCGCCGGCGTAAAAGAGGACGCGCTTGCCGCCCTCCCGCGCAGGATCGCTGCTAAGAAGCGTCGCAGAGAGATGGTTGAACGCTTTGATCAACCTTGCCCCCGGTACCATACCGGCAACGATCTGCGATGATGTCCTCCCACCAAGATCAAAGGGCTTGAAGAGCGGCGCTTCGATCGGGTTGTTCGTGTCGATCACGATCCGACCCTCGAAGTCCGGCAGGCCCGAAAGGGCAACAGGCAGTTTCGACCAGTTCACAGCCACGAAAACAATGTCTTTGGCGGCCGCCTCCTCGCGGGTGCCTGCCTTGATGGTTGGTCCTATTGCGGCGACCAGCTCTCGAAGGCTTTCAGGCCCGCGGCTATTAGATAGCGTCGCTGCAATACCGTTGCGGGCAAGTGCCTCGGCTATGGCGCGGCCGATGTTACCCGCGCCGATAATGCCGATGCTGGACTGCCGGTCGATGGGTTGTGGCGTGTTTTCTGTCGTCATGACATGCCTGCCTTTCTCTTGCACCTGAGATTATTGATGTAACTGTTCGCGTGGTCGCCAGGGACGTTAGTTGGCTTCGGGTGAAGTTGCGCATTGCGCAGCAGATCAGGCAGACTGTCCGCCATCGACATTGAGCGTGGCACCCGTGATGTAACCAGCATCCGGACCGACGAGAAAGGCGACCGCCGCCGCGATATCGTCCGGCTGGCCATAGCGGCCGAGCGCGGCAAGGCCTTTTAACGTCTCTGCAAAAGGACCATCCTGCGGGTTCATATCTGTGTTGATTGCACCCGGCTGGATTACATTTACGGTGATGCCGCGCGATCCAAGGTCGCGCGCCCAGCCGCGGGTATACGCAGCGACTGCCGCCTTGGTTGCGACGTAGTCGGCAGCACCAGCGAAGGGAATGTGGACAGCACCCGTCGTTCCGATCGAGACGATGCGCCCGCCGTCGCTCATCAGGGTCACCGCTGCGCGTACGGCAGCGACTACGCCTTTCACGTTGATATCGATCTGGCGGTCAAAGGCGGCCAGATCGGCGCCGCTATCTCCCACCATGCCGGTCACGAAAACTCCGGCAGAGTTAACAAGGATATCGAGCCGACCAAACTCGGCATGTGCCTTGGTTACAAGATCTGCCACTTCCGCGGCGAGGGCCTGATCCGCTTTGATGGCAACCGCGCGCGCCCCAACGGCCTCGATTTCACGAACCAGAATTTCTGCCTGTCGATTGGACGAAGAGTAGCTGAAGACGATATCGGCGCCTTCCCGCGCAAGCCTCCGAACGATGGCAGCGCCAATGCCGCGCGAACCGCCGGTTACAAGAGCAACCTTGCCGGCGAGAGGTTGGATCGTAAGAGACATCGTATTCACTCCTCGTTGTCATGAAGCAAAGATGTCAAATTCCTTTCGCCAGTTTTAGTGTCGAATAGCTTGTTTCATTTTCAATGAATGCTTTAAAAGGCGGTATGGAAACACTTGCCAATCTTGAATCTTTTATACGCAGCGCAGAGCATGGCAGCTTTTCCGCAGCAGCAAGACGGTTGTCGTTGACACCGGCCGCGGTCAGCCGGAACGTTGCCATGCTTGAACGGAACCTCGGTGTGCGGCTTTTCCAGCGTTCGACGCGCCGATTGGCGCTGACGGAGGAAGGCGAGGCCTTTCGCCTGGCAATCGCCGACAATCTTGAAGGCATTCAGGCGGCGATTGCCGGGATCGAGAAGAAAGATGGCGAGCCTGCCGGTACCCTCAGAGTGAGTATGCCTCCGACAGTCGGAATGATGTATATCCTTCCGCTTTTGCCGAGTTTCCGATCCCGATATCCGCGCGTCAGGCCGGAATGGCACTTCGAGACGCGTCAAGTAGATCTGATCGCCGAGGGGTACGACGTTGCGATCGGGGGCGGCTTCGAGCGGGCCGCCGGCATCATATCACGCGCTCTTGCGCCGGCGCATATCATCGCAGTTGCATCACCCTCATACTTGAAAGGACGCAAGGCTCCGCTCGATCCCGGCGGCCTTCGCGATCTGGATGGCATTGTCATGCGTTCGATCGATGTTGGGCGCATACGGCAATGGACGATGAGAGATGTCAGCGGACGTGAGATGGCGGCAAAAGTAACGCCGACACTCGTCGTCAACGATCCTGTCGCGATGCGAGAAGCGGCGCTGCTTGGCCTCGGTGTCACCTTGACCGCAAGTGCCGATGTCCTGCCAGCATTGGAAACGGGCGCATTGGTCCGCCTCGTTCCCAACTGGTACGCCGACGCCGGAGCAATTTCCATCTACTATGCTTCCCGCACGCTTCTTCCGGCGAAAACGCGCGTATTTGTCGATTGGGTTGCCGAAGCATTCAAGACACAACGTCTGGCAGAACGCTTTGCCGGCAGTCTCCGGTAATTCTGAGCCAAGGTCCAGCTCGAGCATTGCCCGCAATCTCCATCAGTGGAAGGCAATGCCCTGCTCTGCACCAGATACTCGCTTCAAAAGCGTGCATACTGTCGATCGGCAGCCTTATGGCGTTGGTCGCACGGTCGTCAGTTTGAATGGACCAGGGTTGGCTGCCGCATGGATGACTGCTTCGTTTGCCTTTTCGAGAGGGAACTCCGTCAATGCGTAGTGACTAAGATCAAGGAGGCCGCTTCTGATGAGCCCGACCATGCCCGTGACAGCCTCCGGCCGATACATCCATTGTCCGAGGATCGAGATGTTATTTCGCATGATCCAAGGATAAGGCAGTGCAAGGTCTTCCCCGCCAAGCATCCCGACGCCCCCCATTAACACTGCGCGCCCGTAGGGTCGCACTGCCATGATTGCGGTTCGGGCGACCGACGCCGGAACGGAGGGAGGTAGAAAATCAAGAACTGCATCGATCGGGGCGGGAGACGCCTGCATGAGTGCACTCCCGTCGGCAACCGGATCGCCCGTCAGGTGAACGGGGATAACTCTCTCGCCAAAACGCCGCGTCAGATCGCTCAAAATGTGTGTGTTTCGGCCGGGCGCAATGACAGCTCGAGCCCCCATCGCCAGTGCTGTGAGTATGGTGGCGCTGCCGAAATTGCCTGTAGCGCCGCTGACAAGCAGCGTCTCGCCGGCCTTGAAATCCATTGCGAGCAACCCGCCGTAAGCAATCAGGAGCGTGTTGATGGCGCACCAGTGACCTGCATTCGTTGGTTCGAGGTTACCGATGGGAATGGCATTTTCGGTGGGCACACGAAATCGCTCCGCAAAGGGTCCATCCCTGAAATATTGCTGAAGCTTTTTGCCCCCGTCTCCGCGGGCGCTCCAGCCCTGAAGGGTAATGTCCGGCATTAAAGCATTGTCCCGTGATCGCACTGTCGGGTCACAGAAAACCCAATCGCCGATCTTCAATCGCGTCGCATCGGGACCGACTTCGCGCACGCGCCCGATGGCTCCGCAGCCTGGCACGACGGGTGTCGGAAGAAGATATTGACGCGCGCCGCTGAATACCTCGTTCGCGTAGGATAGGACGGGGGCGGCGACGACATCGACGATGACCTCACCCGTGCCTAGCTTTGGATCAGCGATGTCCTCGATCACAAGCGGTGATCCGAAATCTCTCAAGATGGCTGCTTTCATCATACGTCTCCTCGTTGCTTTCGGTAGGAGACTACGAGGCGCGACATTGTTTAACAGAGCTGGTATTATACTAGTATTGTGCAGTACCAGAGGAGGCCCGAATGGGAAGTAACCAAGCACTTGCTGACTTTCTGCGTTCGCGTCGGGCGCGGCTTCGCCCTGACGGAAGCGCGCTTGCGGCACACCGCCGTCGGCGCACGCCAGGCCTGCGGCGCGAGGATGTAGCCCAACGTGCCGGCATCAGCGTGGAATGGTATGTGAAATTAGAACAGGGGCGTGCCGTTTCGCCATCGGACGACACTATTGAAGCACTGGTCCGCGCGCTTGAACTGGATGCCTTCGAGCGGGCACATCTCCGCTCTTTGGTCGGCAAGGCGAAAGGCCCGCCATTCGAGCGAGAGAACGCACCACCATTGCTCCAGCATCTCGTCGAGGGGCTCCCCTATCCGGCCTATGTGACCGGTCAGCGCTGGGATCTCCTTGCCTGGAATAAGGCGGCAATCGAGCTGTTTGGCGACTTCGGACGTATGCCGATTGAGGATCGGAATATCTTTTACTTCGTGCTCACTGATCCGAGGGCGCGACGCTTATTTGGTGCCGGCTGGCAGAAAGAGGTCAAACGTATCGTGTCGCTCTTTCATGCGGCGCAAGACCACTGGGCAAGCGACACAGCGTTCACGGATCTGGTTGAGCGCGTTCGTGTGAAATGTCCTGAGTTTGATGGCTGGTGGCAAGCGCATGACATTGGCGCGCCAGGGTCCGGCAACAAATTGCTAAATCACCCTCGCCGCGGCGCCGTGAATTTCGAATATGCAACCTTCCAGGCCAACGACGATCCGAGGCTAAAGCTGGCTATTTATCTTGAGCGCTGAGGGCCTTCTTTTGCCTGGGGTGAAGCTCTGGGCTGTCACCAGTGTTTGAGGCCCATTGGCAAAGCAACGATCTTGTAGAACGCATCACGGGTTGCACTGCGGGCACTGACCAGGATCTGCATAGTCTCGCCCATCGGGCCGCGGTCGCTTTTCCAGATATGAGCAGGCCACACATTGAAAGATGTGGTGACGAACAAGAAGACTTGGCGCGCCGCAGTCTTCGCAGGGTAGGCCAACCTCGACATCCGTCTGACCAAAGCCAGGCATCCGACAAGCTGGACAGGCTTGCAAAAGCCGGTCTGCGAGGCGTGCTGCGAGCCGCTGCAGAGTCGACATGCGCGTCGGGTTCATGTGTGCACGCATGTCCGTCTGCACCAGCGCACGCCCGTCTCGCGATCGAGCCGCACAACGGACCATAGCCTCACTGACCTCTTCTCTATCGCGCAACCCCTTGTAGATCGCACGGGACGGGGTCGGGGGGTCGGCCGATTTGACGATCAGCGCGTGGTGTGGAAAATCAACCCTTTCCAGGAAAGAAGCGAGCTCATCATCCGTTGACGCGAAGACATTGCCAAAGACGGGGGCATCCTCGATCAACGTCTCGCTAACGACGATGTTGTTGAGATTGTCGACCAACACCATGATTTCCACCCCGCCGGGGATGAAGGGGAAATGAGGGTGCGGCCCGTAGCTTCCCTCGCTCGCCAGTCCGATCTGCAAGCCAGTTGCATCCATACCGAGCCTTGCCTTTCGAATTGCCGCTTCTCGGATCGTCCCGGCGCGCGGAATCTCGCCGGTGAAGGTGCCGAACGTATCGGTATCGATACCAGGCGCGATACTGACGATTAGCCCAAGTTTTTCGAGCATGACCGGTGCAATGACGCTTTCCTTTCCATGCATCGTGGCAAGGACAGCGTGGCGTCCGGCATAGACGCTTGTCGGATCATGCGCTGAGGTGGCGTTCTCTTCAGATGCTTCCACGGCTTTCATGAGGGCTCCCGGATCTTCGATGCCTTTGCCATGCATCTGCCGGCTCCTCATAGGTGCCGGCAGGTTGATGGAGGATGTGGCGCTAGATCTTCACGCGGACAACTCTGCCCCCTTCTTATGTGCGATGATGTCCCGCGTAACCTTCTCCCATTCAAGATTACCCGCGTAACGCCAGGACATGCGGCCTTCATCGTCCAACGCGAAGAGATGCATCCAGCGATTATCGAACAGTGCACGAACCCCGGGGTGCCGCTGCAACACATTCGTAATCGCTTCGCGCGGTGCTTCGATAAGAACCGAAAGCCGCAACGGCTCATGGATAAGACGTTCGCCGTCATGAACCGACTGCCAAGGCAGACCGCCGCGCAACACGCCCCCATTGCCCTCGACGACGCCAAAGCCGCCGGTGACATTGTGAAGAAGCTTATTGCCGCCACCAAAGACATCCGGCGCAACGGTCGAGCCATAATATTGCAGGCTGATCCAGCTCGCGACCACGACGGGCGCGGTCAAGATCAGTTCCAAGACGCCAAACCCCTCGTCACGCTGCCAGTCATAGTCATGCAGGAAAGCCCGACCCTTGAGATCGCTTCCCCGTGTCCGAAGACGAGGTGCGGCGATGAAGGCCTGACAACCGGCAAGCGCCCATTCCGGCCGAAGCTGCGCCCAGTCACGGGCCCGTTGGACAACGTCAGACGCCCTTTTGGCGCTCGGCAGGCGCAGCGCCCTTTCGCTCCGCGCCAAAGCTCCCGCCTCCTTCAGCCACTGCCTAGCCCGATCGAGATCGGACGCATGCGCCGCCGCAGAATAATCGCCTTCATAGATCGTGACTTCGTCTGTGGTGGTGTCGTGCAAGGCACCCAAGAACAAGGTGTCGGCGGGGATCTGAATGCCACGCGCTGCAAGGCCAGAACGCACCTCCGGGTCGTTCAAGAGAGAAGCGACGAGCCGCGCATTCGTTTCGCCGGAATAGCCTCCGCAGGCGCCGCAATGCAAGGCGCTCGCGTGTGGATTGTTGACGACATTTGCGCCATGGCCGGCCAAGAGGACCAAAGGTGCAAAGCCTTCTGTCAACGACATGGCCTTGAGCACATTCGTGGCCATTGCAATCCGAGCATCTCGATCGATTGCGTTGCTGAAGCGCGGCGGCGGATCGTTCGGCGCAGAATGACCCGCCAAGCCAAGACCGTCGCGCAAAAGCTTGACGACATAGACCGGGCCGGTTGCCTCGACGAAGGCAAAGGATGAGATGGCGGCAAGCTTGAACCGGCCCCAGGCACGTTTTGCGCGCGCTTTGATCCGCGCGGTGTGATCAGCCCGCTCGATCTCTGGCGCCGCCTCCCCCGTGCAGGTGAAAAGACCCGGCTTCAGCAATACGGGAAGCCGCGCTTCCACGACATCGGAGGCAAAGCGCCGATGGGCAATGCCCATGCCGAAGAAACCGGCGAAACCAAGTGTGCTGATGGCGGGATCGAGGCTTTCCAGCGCCCGACGAAAGACCTCCGAACGGACGTCGATGCAAAAGGCGACCTGCAGGGCAGGACGGTTCGGAGCCCGAGGATGGGCGGTGGTCGCCAAAACCATATCGATCTGGCGCTGCGCCGCCCGCTCGACGGCTTCTTGGAAGATCGCGTCGATGACATCGTCGGAGGACGCGGCAACCGGCTTGGCATAGGCGACAATCGCCTCCTGCCATTCGGCCCGCATCAAGGAGCCATATTCACGAAAGAGAGCTGTCTCGAACGCTAGATGGATCGCCAGAAGATCGGTCAGGGCGGTATCGGTCTTTCCCTCAAGCTCAGCCTGCCACAGCCGATATCGAGCAACCTGCGCCCAGCCGCCGAGGCTCGTCAGCAAGCGATGAAAATAGGTTTCCAGCGCTGCCTCACCAAGACTGAGGTTCTCGACGTGTTCGGCAATGGCCGTTTCGGCGGACTGGGGCAATGTCGATATCGCTTGTCCAAAACCGGACAGACCGGCGATCTCGGGTGTCAGATCATGCGTCGCGAAGGCCCGCCAGGCGGTATAGGCGTCACTTGTTATCGGGTACGCCCACAGCGCCTGCCCCTGATCGAAATAGCCGGCTGCCCAATGACCGATACGGTCGTTGACGAGCCCAGGCCAATCGATGGCCGTCACTTTGCCGGCAAGATCGGCAATGGTAGGTAAGGCCTGAGGCCTCGGCCGATCTCTTTCAATCGCCTGCTTCAAGGCAACGAGGCTTTGTGGCCGAAGCGCCTCTGGTGCTGCCTGCAAGGCGGCATCGAGATCCTTATCAGCGATTGCGCCGGCTGCGAGCCGTTCGCGATACCATGAGCGCGGCATGGTGATACCGGCACCGGCAACACGCTGCAGCCGCGCCGCGGTGACGGCCAAGGGCTCGCCCGTCTGCCCAAGGAAGGGATTGACTGCAACGCTGGAAGAAAGCGGCCACAGCGGCGGAATGGCCCTTACTGCGCTTTCAGTCGCCTTTGCGATCGCATCGGCCGACGGAAGTCCTGATCTTGTCTCGGTATTCAACATGGAACTTGTCCCTTTGTGATCGTGTCAAGAAGACTTGCGGACGGACCAGCCGCCGAGCATGCGATCGATGATCGCGTTGACGTAAAGGCCATTGGAAAGATGCACTCGCAGGCCGGCAGCGGCAGGATGCGAGGACCAGACGGGAAGCAGCGCCTGCGCAATTGCAACCAGCCCAAAGCTCAAGACGGCAAGAGCCATAAGCGTCCACTCAAGCCGGCCAGGCGCCGGCGGTGGCAGCAATATGCCTGTGGTCAGCCACTCGGCTACGGTTTGTAGGGCGAAGTATCCGATCGCCGCCATGCACGAATAGAGTGCCGTCTTCCGCGTCAAAGGCCATGGCGCACTGTCGGCAAAACCCTGCGCCAACAAGTAGGCGACGCCGAAGATAAGGATCGTACCAAGAGCCAGTGCCTGTGGCGATTTGTGCTCGAAGCCGAAGAAAAATCCAAAGGCGCCGCCAATGGCTGCGTAAATGCCAAGGGCAATCAGAAAGGCACGCGTGACTGCCGCCCCGCTCGGAACCGCAACGGGACCCGGGCGGCGGATCGCGGCAACCTGTTCGACGGCACCGCCGGATGAGAGGAAGGCATGCGCCTTATAAAGCGAATGCGCCACGATATGCAGCAGAGCGAGAGGAAAAAGGGCAAGGCCGCATTGCAGCATCATGAAGCCCATCTGCGCGACGGTCGACCAGGCAAGCGATGTCTTGACCGCTGGCTGCGTGAGCATCACCAGAGCCCCGAAGAGCGCCGTAAAACCACCCAGCATGGCAAGAACCGCCAGAACGCCCGGTGCCAGAAGCATGACGTCGGCAAAGCGGATCAGCAGAAATCCACCTGCATTGACGACACCAGCATGCAGCAAGGCTGATACAGGCGTTGGCGCCTCCATCATCTCCGTCAGCCAGCCATGCGTTGGAAACTGCGCAGACTTCAAAAGGGCAGCGAGCGCAAAAAAGCCTGCTGCAGCCACGGCGATCCAAGATGCTTCATGGCCTCTTGCAAAGGCATTGATCGAGGCGATGTCGCCGGTTCCAGACCACAATCCGACCAGCGCCGCAGCGAGGATCAAGGCCGCTGTTCCGATCGTCGAGAACAATTTCTTCTTGCGGGCGGCGCGCTGCGCTTCAGGCCGATCCGGGTAAAACAGCAGGAGGCGATGCAGCGCGCTGCTCGTGGCGATCCAGGCGATAATAACCTGCAGCAGGTTGCCGGCCAGCACCAGAAGGAAGACGGCGGCCAGCGCTACGCAAAGCCACCCCATGAAGGGTCCTTGGCGAGCCTCGCCATCAAGGTAGGTTCCGGCATAACGGACGACGATCCACCCGACGAACGTCACCAGAAGAAAGAGTGCAACGCTCACGGCATCAAGCCTGACGGACAGGCCAAGGCCGCTCCAGCCAATCAAGGCACTTGTAGCAGCGCCGCCTGAAACGAGAGTAACGAGCGCCGCGATCGCGAGCAGCATTGCGGCAAAAGATGCCGCCTGCGCCAGCGTGACCACCAGCGGTGGCCTTCGGCTGGACTGCGACAAGCCGTAGAGAGCTGCAAGCAGCAGCAGGAGAGGCGCAATCAGCGGAAACAGATACAGCAATGTGAAAATCCTTCAAACAATAGCGATTGAATGCCAGGGTGAATAGCAAACCTGGAACACATAAAAAAATTCATTGTTTATTCGAAACCGTTCGATAATATCGAACGTATGACATCGCTCAACTACAACCATCTGCGTTATTTCTGGGCGGTCGCCCATGACGGCAACCTGACGCGCACCGCCGAGCGGCTGAATCTCACCCAGTCGGCGCTGTCGGTACAGATCCGCAAGCTGGAAGAACGGCTCGGTCATTCGCTGTTCGATCGGCAGGGGCGGCAACTGCACCTGACCGAAGCGGGGCGCATTGCGCTCGACTATGCGGACGCCATTTTCTCCACCGGTGACGAGTTGCTGGGAACACTGCGTCAAGCCGGGGCAACCCGGCAGGCGCTTCGGGTTGGTTCTCTTGCAACGCTGTCGCGCAACTTTCAGATGGAGTTTCTGCGCCCGCTGCTCGGGCGCACCGATATCGACCTCATCCTTAGGTCCGGTGGCAGCGCCGAATTGCTACGCGCCCTCCAAGCACTGAATCTCGATGTCGTCCTTCTCAACCATGCGCCAGCCAGCGACGCCTTGACGCCTCTTGTCATGCACCGCCTGGCGGAACGATCTGTCAGCCTTATCGGAACGCCTGAGCGTGTTGGCGAAGCCGGCAGCCTTGCTGAGCGCCTGCAAAATCATCCCGTTATTCTGCCTACCGTCGACAGCAGTGTTCGTACCGGCTTCGATGCACTTGCCGACAGGCTTGGCGTGCGACCCAAAATCGTCGCGGAGGTGGAAGATATGGCGATGATGCGTCTACTGGCACGCGAAGATATCGGGCTTGCCGTCATGCCGCCAATCGTCGTCAAGGACGAACTTGCGAGCGGCGTGCTGGTCGAGGCTGATCCTCTGCCCGGCATCGCCGAAACATTCTATGCTGTCACTATGACCCGCCGTTTCCCCAATCCTCTTGTGCGCCTTCTTCTGCAGCCGGCGAACAGCCTCAGCAATCTCTAGAATTCGCCCTGCCGGATCGGCAGCCGCGAGGTTGACAAGAAATAGCGCATGCTGAACTCTGCTTACATGAGCGCAGTGCCGGATTGGGAATCAGAAAAATCATTGATCAGCCGCAAGAATGCGGCCCAAGCTGTCTTCGAGGATCTGCGCTCGGCGATCGCTGCGGGCAAAATTCCGGTTGGCGCGCGCCTACCCGCCGAAAATCGGCTTGCTCTGAAATATGGAGTGAGCAGACCGGTCATCCGCGAGGCACTTCGCTCACTACAGACATTGGGGATGACGCAAACTCGTACGGGAAGCGGCACGGTGGTCAAAACCGCATCGCCTGCCGCCGATCTCAGCTATAGCGGCTATTCCGCCAGAGATCTCATCGAGGCGCGCCCGTTCATCGAAATCCCCGCCGCAGGATGGGCGGCCATCCGCCGTACTCCAGAGCAGGCTGCACGGCTTATCGATCTCTGTGACAGGATGGATCGCGAGGAAGATCAGCATCGCTGGGTCAAGCTGGACTCGGAATTCCACATGCTGCTCGCCGAAGCCTCCGGCAACAGCGTCTTCGTGACGATCGTGGCAGAGGTCCGTGACGCCGTCATGCAGCAGTCAGAGCTCGTCAACATGATGGCACGCCGGCGCATCGCTTCCAACCGCGAGCATCGCAAGATTGCGACAGCCGTTGAGGCAGGCTTTCAGGAGAACGCCTCGCGCGCCATGGAACTGCATCTGGTTCGCGTCAAACAGGCGGTGACCGAAATCATTGGCGTTCCAGAAACGGAGGCCTGACCGCCCGCCGGCAACTCACCTCATAAGATGCAGCGCGATAGCCTTACGGTTTTGATCACCTCGTCCTGCCGGGTCTGCGTTTTCTGAAACTTCACGCTGATGCGGATCAAACATGCTTCTACCTTGTGAGCGTATCGCGGCGACAAAGACATGCTTGCGCGATCTGACAAGCTGCCTGACAGGTTCTCAGCGTGGCTGAATTATTGTAACCTTCTGCTTTGCATCGATTTTTTCCAATTCCTCGCGCAAGCACATGTCTAGGAATAGAATGCATTGGCTGCAAAGTCTTCCGGGCTTGACCTTGATCAAAATCGCCACAGCTTGACGAGAGTACCTTCCGGATTCTAACACCAACCTGTAAGACAGCATGACAGATTTTCAACCGAAGCAAGCGGGCGCGAAGTCGTGACGGGAGCGCGGCCGACCCAAAGCTTCACGCGGAGGAGTCGTTTGGTGGAAAACAACAACCGCTTGCAGGCAGAGCGTGATTTCGAACTCACGGAAAATCACGGCTATCAGAAAGCGCTGAAGCCTCGTCAAATTCAGATGATCGCAATTGGCGGGGCCATCGGAACGGGTCTCTTCCTTGGCGCAGGTGGGCGTCTTGCCACGGCCGGCCCAGCGCTCATCTTTGTCTATGCGATCTGCGGGTTCTTTGCCTTTCTCGTTCTGAGAGCGCTTGGCGAGCTGATCATGCACCGCCCGACGTCAGGCTCCTTCGTTTCCTATGCGCGCGAGTTCTACGGCGAGAAGATGGCCTTTGCGGTTGGCTGGATGTACTGGCTGAACTGGGCAATGACCGCCGTTGCCGACGTGACGGCCGTCGCGCTCTACATGAATTTCTTCAAGCAATACGTGCCTCTGATCGCTGGCATAGACCAATGGGTTTTTGCCCTCGTGGCGCTGATCGTCGTTCTGGCGATGAATATGCTGTCCGTCAAAGTCTTTGGCGAACTCGAATTCTGGTTCAGCCTGATCAAAGTTCTCGCTCTCGTGACCTTTCTTCTCGTCGGCATCTATTTTGTTGCTTTTGGCACGCCCCTCGAAGGTCATGTCGTCGGTTTTAGTCTTATCAGGGATAATGGCGGCCTCTTTCCCAATGGTTTATTGCCGGCTTTCGTGATCATCCAAGGGGTCGTTTTTGCCTATGCGTCGATTGAACTGATCGGCACCACCGCCGGCGAAACGGAAGACCCACGAAAAATCATGCCGATCGCAATCAGAACGGTCGTCTTCCGCCTGCTGATCTTCTATGTCGGCTCGGTCATTCTGCTCTCTCTGCTCTTGCCTTATAGCGCTTATAAGGCTGGCGAGAGCCCCTTCGTGACCTTCTTCGGCTCGATCGGCGTCGAGGGCGCGGACATCGTCATGAACCTCGTGGTGCTGACCGCCGTTCTTTCATCGCTGAATGCCGGACTTTATTCGACGGGCCGTATCCTGCACGCCATGGCCGTATCAGGCTCGGCGCCTGCCGCGCTCGCCAAGATGAACAAATCCGGCGTGCCCTATCGAGGCATTGCGGTGACGGCGGCCGTGACGGCTATGGGTGTTGGTCTTAACGCGGTTCTGCCTTCCATGGCGTTTGAGATCGCGCTGAACCTTTCGGCGCTCGGGATCATCAGCGCCTGGGGCGTCATCGTCTTGTGCCAGCTCAAGCTGTGGCAAAAGGCGCGCCGCGGAGAGATGAGCCGCCCTGAGTTTCGCATGTTCGGCGCCCCCTATACCGGCATCATAACGCTCGCCTTCCTGTTTGGCGTACTGGTTCTGATGGGTCTCGATTATCCGATCGGCACCTGGACCATTGCCTCACTCGTCATCATCATTCCAGCGCTTGTCATTGGATGGTTCCTGGCTCGCAAACGCATTCGCATGCTGGCGTCGCAGCATGGTCAGCCAGCCGCAAACCGGAGCCGGACGTGAAGCAAGAGGCTCAAAAGCCCCTGGTGGCCGTCATCGCCACCGGCGGCACGATTGCCAGCGAGCGCGGCAGGAACGGCGCAAGCCAGCCGAAACTCGACGGCGAAAGTCTGCTTGGCGGCATTGAGAGCGAGGCCGTCAATCTCAAGGCAATCGAATTGATGGCAAAGGATTCGGCAAGCCTCACCGCTGCCGATATGCAGGAGATCAGCCACTGCGTCGGCAGCCTCCTCAACGATCCCGCCATCGATGGCATCGTTGTGCTGCATGGCACCGACGCCATGGAAGAAACTGCCCTTCTGGTCGAACTTCAGCACGAATGCCGCAAGCCCGTCATTTTCACCGGTGCGCAGTTCACTGCCGATCATCCCGAAGCCGACGGTCCCGGCAATCTCGAGGCAGCCATCGAACTTGCCGCTGATTACAGTCAGGCGGCGAGGGGTGTTCTCATCGTATTCGGCGGCAAAGTGCTGCCAAGCCTGGAGCCTTTACAAGCATTCTGCCGATAAGCCGGACGCTTTTCGTCAGGCAGCTTCCAGTGAAAACCCACGCTGGACATGCGATGGCGATATTGCACATGTGAGAGTCGACATTGTCGCGCTCTATCCTGGCTGCGATGGAAATCTGATCGATGCCTGCCTGAACACTGGGGCGGATGGCCTTGTGCTTTCTGCGCTCGGTTCAGGCAATGCGACACCGTTGGTGGTCGAAGCCGTCTCCCGCTGCACGGAGCGACAGGTACCCGTTGTCGTCTCCAGCCGTGTCCCGGAAGGAAGGCTCGTGGCAAGCTATGGCGGCGGCGGCGGCGGACACGACCTCGAAAAGGTTGGTGCGCTCCATTCCGCAGTCCTGAGACCCGGACAGGCGCGCATTCTTTTGATGTGCCTGATTGCCGGGAAGGCTTCGCGGGCCGACATCAAGGCCGCCTTCGGCAGAGTGGATGAATAAGAAGGCGAACCCTCGCCTTCCTCGTCGTCAAAGCCGAAGCATTGCTGTTTCGGCTCGTTGTGTCTTAAGCGGCTCTAGCCCGGTGCCTGCGCGAGCGGTAATCAGAAGCCTTCGAGCACGAGCTTTCCTT
This sequence comes from Oryzifoliimicrobium ureilyticum, assembly GCF_037199735.1. Taxonomy (NCBI): domain Bacteria; kingdom Pseudomonadati; phylum Pseudomonadota; class Alphaproteobacteria; order Hyphomicrobiales; family Rhizobiaceae; genus Oryzifoliimicrobium; species Oryzifoliimicrobium ureilyticum. Next base: position 180,872 of record NZ_JBBBVQ010000006.1, read on the forward strand.
TGGCCGCGCCGCTTTCCAAGACGGCATGCGCCTTCTTGAGATTGTCTGCATTGATCGGGCTCATGACGTCGGTCACCGTCGTTCGAATCTTCTTCTGGTCGATGAGAGCAGCGACCTCATCAAGGATCTTTCCTTGCTCGGCCATATCGGCTGTCTCAAAGATCGCACGGGTAAACATCAGCTCCCAATGGATGGAGACGGCCTTGCGCTTAAAGCCATTTATATCGAGCGATTGAGGGTCGTCGATCAGGCCAAAACGGCCCTGCGGGGCAATCAGCTCGACGATATCCTTCAAATGTCGGTGTGTCTCGGTGGTGGAGAAGACAAAGGACGGAGCACCGATGCCGAGTTCCGCAATCTGCGGGGCGAGCGGCCTTGAGTGATCGACCATATGATGAGCGCCAAGTTCCTTGACCCATTCCTGGGTCTGCGGGCGGGACGCCGTTGCAATGACCGTAAGGTCAGTCAAAGCCCTCAGCAATTGAATCGCAATCGATCCGACGCCGCCAGCGCCGCCGATAATGAGGACTGCCGGTGCACCGCTTGCAACCGGCTTGCGAACGTCGAGCCGGTCGAACAGCATTTCCCATGCCGTCAAGCTCGTCAGAGGAAGAGCGGCAGCCTCGGCAGCCGAGAGGCTTTTCGGCTTGTGTCCGACAATGCGCTCATCAACGAGGTGGAACTCGCTGTTGGCGCCGGGTCGCGTAATCGATCCTGCGTAATAGACCTCGTCGCCCGCCTTAAACGAGGTGACGCCCTCACCCGTGGCGGCAACGCGTCCGACCGCATCCCATCCCAATACCTTCCAACCGCCATCGGGCGCAGAGGCACTGCGGCGAACCTTGGTATCTACAGGATTGACCGAGATGGCCTCGACTTGCACCAAAATGTCGCGGCTCTGTGGCGCTGGCTTTTCGATCTCGACATCCACCAACGCGTCGTCACGGTCCAGCGATCCGGCAGTCTTATAAGCCACAGCTTTCATCGATTAGCTCCTTACCAATTGAAGATGATCTGCAATTGTGCATATCCTCATAAAGAAGCAATACGCACAAAAGTTGCCAGTAGTGTCAAAAAGGATACCATGATGGCCAAAGTCCGTCATTCGAGGTTCGACTGCAGTCCGGGCTGTTCCGTAGAGGCCGCCGTCGGCCTCATTGATGGCAAGTGGAAATCGGTCATCTTGTTTCATCTGCTTGACGGAACGCTGCGATTTGGCGAAATCCGTCGTCACATTCCCCAGATCACGCAGCGCACCTTGACCAATCAGTTGCGCGAACTGGAGGAAGATGGACTGATCGAGCGAAAAGTCTACGCGGTTGTGCCGCCAAAGGTGGAGTACAGCTTGTCGGCCTTGGGGCGCAGCATGGAGCCCATCTTGCTGGCGCTGAAGGCCTGGGGAGACGCCAATATCGGCCTCTACGGTAAACCGCGCGAGAAGGCTGCCTGATTTTACGCCGCCTTTCGCGTAGCCTTTGAAGGCCGCTTGGCAAGAAGCTCGTCGAACGCTTCGTCGAAAAGCGCAGCTATCCGGTCCGGAACATAACGATGTGCCGAAGCAAGCGCGGCCTGGGACATCTCCGGCAGGCGCTGCGGATGGTTAGCGATGGCTTGAATAAGCTCGGCCAAAGCGGCGTCATCGCCAGCCGGAAAGACGAAACCGTCGACACCCTCACGGATGGATTGCGGAATGCCGCCCGATCGTGCGCCAATGACTGGCACCCCATGTGAAAAGGCCTCGACAACAACGCGACCAAAGGGTTCGTTGAAAAGCGAGGGAACAATGCTCACATCAATCTGGGGAAAAAATGCATCCGGCTTCGACCATCCAAGAAAGCGGGTGTTGGATGCGGGAAAGCTCTTATGCACATCGCGGGCATAATCGCTGTTACCGGTACCGGCGATGAGAAAGGTCACGTTCTTGTTGCCGGCCAAACGGTGAGCGGCCGCCGCCAGCGTATCCAACCCCTTCACCTTGTCATGAAGGCCGATAAAGCCGAAACGGATCGGTCTGTTCTCGACGGATTCCTTCGCAACCGGTGCAGCAACGGAGGGAATGATCCCTGGCACCGTTCGGCGGAAGGCCTTCGGGAAATAGCCCTCCGACAGGTGACAGTCGATGATGAAATCGGTTTCGCCCATCACGAGATCGACATAACGGGTCAGAAGTTTCTTGCCCGGAGACGCAGCGCGGCAGGAGGCGCAGGCCGTCCGACAATTGTGGTCGCCGCGGCGCATGCTTCCCTTCCAGCAGATAAGGAAGGTACTGAAAAGCATATGGGCCGTCGGTACATCAAGGCTTTTCGCTGCCGCCCAGGTCGCCACGTTGATGTTCTCTATGCTGACCGTGAACACGACGTCAGGGCGAAAGGCTCGGATCTCACGGCGCATGGCGAAAAAGGCACGCGGGTTGAAGTTTTCGATCGCATGCCAGGCCAGCTTCTTCCAGGCAGGACGCGGCAGGCGGTAATTCCAGTCGATGTTTAGGCTGGGCAGGCGATGAACCGGAACGCCTTCATAAACCTCATGCTTGTCCTCTCCCGCAACATTGACGACCAGAACGTCGTGGCCCGCCGCAATCAAGGTCTTCGCAATCATCATAGAGGAGATCGGCCCGCCGCCATCCATGAATGGCGGAAAAGCCGCACAGGCCATCAGAATGCGCATGCGCTGTCTCCAAAAGCCTCTACGTCGGGTGCTCCTACAATTTCATCGATGTGACGGCTCATCGTCGCTTTCATCGTGGCAGTTTCTTGCGAAAGGCTGCGACTGTAAATCAAGGGCATTGGTCCATCTTTCCGCTTCAGCACCAGGAAGATGCGCTGCAAGAGTCAAGAATTGGCAAAGAACAGCTATCCAGTCATCAATTCAGCCGGAGATCTTTATGCGGCAGATCGACTTACGCGGCTCGAAGCCGGCTTGCTTGGAACAGTTCAAAGCCGCTAAGACGAAACATCAGTGAGGCCGCTTCGGTTTGGTTTTGAGAGCCTGATCCGTTGAGACTTCCATTTATTCTATTCAGAAAGGCGCGCAACCATGGAGATTTCCGAACTTATCATTCCTGGCGATACGCCGGGCGTAAGCTGGAAACTGCCGATCCTTTCGTTCAAGGGCCAAGACCCCAAAGCACCAAAGGTCTATCTTCAGGCCGCTCTTCATGCCGACGAATTGCCTGGCGCTGCCGTCCTGCACTTTCTCACCGGGTTCTTGCGCGATGCCGAGACCCGCGGCGCACTCCTGGGCGAAATTACGATCGTTCCACAGGCCAATCCGTTCGGTGCTGCACAATCGCATTTCGGCGACATGCAAGGGCGCTTCGACCTTGGCTCGCGGAACAATTTCAACCGGGACTTCCCGCTGATTTCCATCAGCGAGAAGGCGAGCCTGACGAAGGAGCTCGATCGGTTGACTGCGATCAACCGGCTCAAGAGGCACCTTCTTTCCATGGCGCTCGACGCCGATCTCGTTCTAGACCTGCATTGCGACGACGAATCCCTGCAATATGCCTATATCGACAGCGCTTTTTGGCCGGAGGCTTCGGATCTGGCGGCAAGCCTCGACATGCAGGCGGTCCTCTTGTCCGACGGAGAAAGCTCGGCTTTCGAAGAGGCAGTATCCTATGCCTGGAAGACCGAGGTACCCGGTGCGCGCAAAAGCCGCCTGCCGGGAAAATTGTCGGTAACACTCGAGTTGCGCGGGCGCCGAGACGTCGATGCCGACCTTGCCCGTAAGGACGCCGAAGGTCTGCTACGCTTTCTTGCCTTGCGCGGGCTGGTGAAAGAGGATGTCGTTTCCCACGACTTTGCAGGTCCTGCACTGCCCCTCGATAATGTCGAGATGATCCGCGCGCCCGAGCCTGGCGTCGTTCTTTTCCACCATCCGATCGGAAAATATGTCCAGGCCGGCGATGTCGTGGCGACCCTTCTGACAAAGCCGGGTTTCGCCGATGGGGAGCATGAAGTGCGTGCCCCACAGGCCGGTCTGATCCTTACCCGGGTATCGGCACGCGCCGTGCGACGAGGCGGCGACCTCATGAAGATTGCCTGCGGGCAACCGAGCAAAGTCAACCGCAAGCCTGGCACGCTGGAGGATTGAGATGGGCGTCACGATTTACGGCATTAAAAACTGCGACACGATGAAGAAGGCTCGAACCTGGCTTGACGAGCATGGTATCGCCTATGACTTCCATGATTATAAGGTGGCAGGTGTGGAGCGTGAGCACCTGCGCAGATGGGCGTCCGAACACGGCTGGGAAACCGTCTTGAACCGCGCCGGAACGACTTTTCGCAAATTGCCCGATACAGGCCGAACCGGTCTCGACGAGGAAAAGGCAATCGCACTGATGCTCGAGCAACCGGCGATGATCAAAAGACCGGTCATCGAGGCGAATGGGAAGGTCATCATCGGCTTTCGCCCTGATCAATACGAAACGTTCTTCAAGGCCTGAGCATGTCGAAAACCACTCGTGCGACCCAGTTTCTAGAAAAGGCAGGTGTCGATTTTACATTGCATGCCTATGACTATGATCCCAATGCCGAGCGCATCGGTCTGCAGGCTGCCGAGGCGATGGGCGAAGCGCCTCATCGCGTTCTGAAAACCCTGATGGCGGAGGTCGATGGCAAGCCGGTCTGCGTGGTGGTTCCTTCCGATAAGGAAGTCAGCATGAAGAAACTGGCGCACGCTTTTGGGGGCAAGTCCGCCCATATGATGAAACCGGCCGACGCCGAGCGGCTGACCGGATACCATGTCGGCGGCATCAGCCCATTCGGCCAGAAGAAGCAGGTGGCAACCGCTATCGAAGAACAGGCCCTTTCCGAAGATCGCGTCTATATGAATGGCGGACAGCGCGGACTACAGGTGAGGCTGGACCCGAAGGACGCGCTCAAGGCCCTGAATGCAAAAGCTGCGGCATTGGTCGCCTGATCCCCGCCTTTTTGCCACAAAGCAAATTAGGGTGTGGGTGAGTGATCATGAGAGGATGCAATTTTATGAACGTCGTGCCGCAGAACGCAGTTTCCGTCGATCCCGTTAAACTCGAAAAGCTCGGCGAAGTGGCGGTGAAGGTCGGCCTGAGGCTGCAAAAGGGCCAGGACCTTCTCATTACTGCACCCATGGCCGCCCTGCCCCTCGTTCGTTTCATCACGAAGCACGCCTATCGAGCCGGTGCGGGATTGGTGACCACCTTCTACTCCGATGAACAGTCGACACTTGAACGCTACCGCGAGGCCGACGAGGCAAGCTTCGATCGCGCGGCGGACTGGCTTTACCAGGGGATGGCCAAGGCATTTGAAGGCGGCACTGCGCGCCTCGCCATTGCCGGCGATAACCCGATGCTGCTGTCGGAGCAGGATCCTGCCCGGGTGGCCCGGGCGGCACGCGCCAACTCCGCGGCCTACAAGCCGGCTTTGGAAAAGATCTCGAACTTCGATATCAACTGGAACATCGTTTCCTTTCCGAACCCATCCTGGGCAAAACTCGTTTTTCCGAACGATCCGGAAGCGATTGCCGTTGCGAAGCTTTCCAAGGCGATCTTCGCTGCCTCGCGGGTCGATCAGGACGATCCCATCGCAGCGTGGACCGACCATAATGCCAATCTTGCCCGCCGTGCCGGCTGGCTGAATGACCAAAGATTCGCAGCGTTGCACTTCACGGGCCCAGGCACCGACTTGAGAGTGGGCCTCGCCGATGACCATGAGTGGCACGGCGGCGCATCGACCGCGAAGAACGGGATTACCTGCAATCCCAATATCCCGACGGAAGAGGTGTTTACGACCCCGCATGCCCTGCGCGTCGAAGGCCACGTCTCCAGCACCAAGCCGCTGTCGCATCAGGGCACGCTGATCGACGATATCAGGGTGCGGTTCGAGGGCGGCCGCATTGTCGAAGCGACTGCCAGCCGCGGCGCCGAGGTTCTTGCCAAGTTGCTAGACACTGACGAGGGCGCGCGCCGCCTTGGGGAAGTGGCGATGGTGCCGCACTCCTCGCCGATTTCGGCGAGCGGCATCCTGTTTTACAATACTTTGTTCGATGAAAACGCGTCCTGCCATATCGCGCTCGGCCAGTGCTATTCGAAGTGCTTCCTCGACGGGGCTAATCTTTCGCAAGATCAGATCAAGGCGCAGGGCGGCAATTCGAGCCTTATCCACGTCGACTGGATGATCGGCTCCGATAAGGTCGATATCGACGGCGTCAAAGAGGATGGCGCGCGCGTACCGGTTATGCGCGCCGGCGAATGGGCCTGAATTTTTCCTGCAACAGCTGAGGCGGGATCAAATCTTTACGATCAGAGCCGACCGCGAAAAATACCCGCGTACTTCGCGCGCTGCGGTCGGGGTCTTTCCGTCAGTAAGGGGTTGGAGCATGCATCGAACCGCAAGACTGCTGACCGTGGGTGACCCTGCCCTGGAAAGCGTTGCATCGCTGATGGAAGAGATGCAGCGTCATTATAACGTGGCCTGTCCGCCCCGTGCGAAGCTCATGAAGGGGCTGAAAGACAGGCCGGCCAATGCGGAGATGCTGATTGGCGAGAAGCATGACCGCGTCATTGCATTTTGCGCCTTCACGACGGTCTATCCGGGGCCTGGCTTACAGGCCGGCATCTTTCTGAAAGAGCTCTATGTGAAGCAGGACTGCCGTGGCGAGGGTATCGGACGGCATCTCATGCAGGAGCTGGCCGAGATCGCGGTGCAAAGAGGTTTGGCACGCATCGACTGGACCGCAGATGCCAACGACTTAAGGCTACTGTCTTTTTATGATGGCCTGGGCGCGGCTCGAAGACCGGAAAAGCTGTTCTATCGGCTGGACGGCGATGCGCTTTCAGCACTCATCCGCGATTGATCCGCAATCGCTTGATGCGATTGAATGTTCATTTCACGCAAATCGAGCCAAATGAGCCTGACATGCCTTAGAACAAGGTTCCCTGCTTGGGCTTGGGTTCGACCTGTTCTGGCGCGGCGGCTGGCTTTGACGGGCGCTTGCGAGACCCGGTAGAACCATCGCCGCTTGTTGCCAGTGCACCGATCCGTCCATCTTGAAACTGGATGGTCAATCCGGCACCTGCCGATATGGCCGAAGCTGCACCCAGGATCTTTTCGTCCTCGTCGCGAATGATGGCATAGCCGCGCTTCAAGACGTTCTCATAGGATAGTGAGAGAAGCATGCGGTCCTGGGCTGTCAGTTCTGCCCGCCCCCGGGCAAGTTGATGGCGAACGGCTGTATCGGCATGACGCGTGAGGCTGTTGATCCGCTCGCGCAGACGCTCCGTCTGAGCCTTCAGACGAGCGGGAAGCGATACAAATGTCGCATCGGCGCGCAAAAGCGGTGCCTTCAACCGCTCAAGCATCCGCTCGGTGCTGCGGGCTGCCCGCGACCAGCGGTCTTCTAACCGCTGGCGCCTCTCGGCGAGCCGGGAGGAAACGAGGTCAGGGCGCAATTGGGCAGCCATACGCTCGAAACTGTGGCGCTTGTTCAAGGTATTCAGTTCGAGCCCGCGGCCGAGATGACTGGCCACTTCATGGAAGCGCCTCTTGGGATGGACCAGCAATTGATCCATTGCAGGGGCGACCCTGGCGCTGATCCGCTCGAAGGCGCGCCGCTTGTTCAGTGTGTTCATCTCGAGCCCGCGCCCGAGATTGACTGCTATCTCGTCGAAACGCCGACGCGGCAGAGCCAGAAGTTGATCGAGCGAGGGCATGGCCCGCATCAGGGATCGCAGAGACTGGCGACGGTGATCCATCTGCCGGCTCGTCGCGCCACGTAGGCGCGCAGACAAGGCCGCCAGTTGCGCATCAAGCTCTGCCTTGACCGGCACGGCCATTTCGGCAGCCCCGGTTGGCGTGGGAGCCCTGATGTCGGCGGCGTAATCGATCAGCGTCCAATCTGTTTCATGCCCAACGGCAGAAATCAGTGGAATGGCGCTGGCGGCCGCTGCGCGAACCACCGCCTCGTCATTGAAGCTCCACAGATCTTCCAGGCTGCCGCCGCCGCGGGCCACGATCAGGACATCCGGCCTAGGCATGACGCCGCCAGGCTCAAGCGCATTGAAGCCTGCAATGGCGTTTGCGACCTCCTGCCCCGACCCTTCTCCCTGGACTTTGACAGGCCACAACAAGACATGAACAGGAAAGCGGTCGGCGATCCGGTGCAGAATATCCCGGATGACCGCGCCGGTCGGCGATGTCACGACCCCGATCAACTTAGGCATAAACGGCAGACGGCGCTTTCTCGCCGGATCGAACAGCCCCTCCTCGCCAAGTCGACGCTTTCGCTCTTCGATGAGCGCCATCAAAGCGCCGGCCCCTGCGGGCTCCAGCGTTTCAATCACGATCTGATATTTTGAAGAACCAGGAAAGGTCGTGACCTTTCCGGTGGCAATCACTTCCATGCCCTCTTCGGGCCGGAATTTCAGACGCGAGAACGTCCCTTTCCAGATCACGGCATCGATACGCGAGCGGTCGTCCTTCAACGAAAAATAGGCGTGTCCCGATGAATGAGGGCCACGATACCCGGAAATCTCTCCCCGTACACGCACCCGGTCAAAGGCGGTTTCCATGGTACGCTTGATCGAACCGGACAGCTCGGAAACAGAGTATTCCGTCAGGTTTGTCAGCGAATCACTGTCGAACAAATTCGTCATCCGCGATTTGTAGCGCACTGCGGCCTATACAGCAGCCAAAGTTTGGTTGCAGCACACCATTTTCAAGAACTTTCCCGTGATTCTTTAAGAGCTTCAGTGGAAAAGAATACGCAAGTTAAGGCTTTTCAACCGTTTTATGGCAATTTTTTAGGCAGATTCGGGAGCTCCTGCAAAAAAGAATCCCATTTGTGAACATTTTGCGACGCAAAAGCGTTTTTACTGTGTTACAACTCTTATGGGTTAAGACACTCGGGTGCGCGATGCTTGAGGAGGCGTCCGCACAAGCACCGATGTTTAGCGGGAGTGAGCCATGATCTTTGCTATATCTACCTTATTGGGCGTTGCGACGGGTTTGACCCGTTCACTTGCATCCGTGACGCTAGTAGCGGTTTCCATCACTGCTGCCTTTGCTTTGGCCGCAGCGACAGGTCCTTCCTCAATCATCAGCCTTCTTCTGGCGCTTGCCGGATATAATGTCGGCTTGATGGCCATTATCGGCAGTCTCGTGGTCTGGCTGAAGCTCAAGTCCCTGATGGAACGCGTGCAGACAACGGCCAACAGCTGAGGTAGTTCCTTCGTCGGCAAGTAAATCACTGCCCTTCGTGAAGGGCATGAATGACGGTCGATGGCTGGCCGTTTTATTCCTCGATTGCCCTGGCGCTTGACTATCTCTAACTACGGCGAGGACAGCCGATAAAAGCGAACAGCGCTGCCGGACTGGGCCGAGACGGGCGACAGATAAGACGGAACGAACCCCTCTTTCATGCGAGCGTACAGACCGGTCGGGCTCGCCTCGATGATTTTTGCGACCTGAGCATCGCGATCGCAAAAGGCAAAGAAGGTAACACCTGCCTTGCGCATGACACTTTCTGCCTCCTCAGGACTTTTCAGACCCGTTTCGATCTGCGCCAGAATTCCCGAAGCATTACGATGATATGGCGCTGAAAGAGCACTGTGGGCAGTAAAGCGGAGCACAGGAACACCCATATCAACCGGCGCGTCGACAAGGCCAGGCGGCAAGCCTTTCAGCGACTGGAACGCATTTTCGTCATAGCAAGCGGGATGAACCTGGCTTCTTGCCTGGTCGTTTGACGGATCACGGCTAGCGACCAAAGTGGCGAGCAAACCCCAGACAGAGGCGACGCTCGCGAAGACTGAAAGAATGTAGGCGCAGGCTTTGATCGGGTTGCCTCTTTCGGCCATGGATGCGTGCCTAAGCTGCGCGACGGCGAGAGCCAGCGGCAAGATGGCAATCAAATTTGAGAACATCGCCCCCCTGACCTGAACGGCGGCAATGGCAAGACTGACAGCAAGAAGAGGCAATAGAAGTAGGTGCTGCGTGACTTGACGCCATTTCCACACCTGAAACAGGCAGAGTGAGAGCGCGAGGAATCCGGTCGCATAATGAAAACCGAGAGAAGCGGGATCCGACCTCATCAATGTAACGATCGATTGCGCCTCTCCTACCAAGCTCAACCAGAACTGGACGACCAGCGGATCAAGACCGCTCAAGGGATTTTCAAGACAGGCGGGTGTGATGATCCGCGCGGCGGCTGCAAGGACGATGCCGGTTGCTCCAAGACAAACAAAACGCATGGATCGGCTAATGCCACCTGCAAACCGCGATGACAGGCCAAGCAGGACGCCGCCGATCGCTGCAAGGCTATAAAAGCCCACCGATAGATTATCGCAGGTTACGACCGCATAAGATTGGCGAGGAACGGTCGCAAAAAAGAAAAACGTCAGGGCTCCGGCGAGAGAAAGTCCGTAAGCTGACGCAAAGGCGTCATAGCTTTTGCCTTCCCAGCCCCATCGCAGCGCGACCGTCATAGAAAAAACGGCGATGAACGGTGTGGTTTCCGCGCCGATGGCCATGGCCATGGCTGCAGCAATCCCGGACGCAGCGGCGCTGGATGTCTTTGCAGACGGATCGAGCAGCATCGCCAGCATGATGGCCACCAGCCCCATCTGAGCATTGTGGTGATCGATCGAGCCTGGTCCAAAGCGGTTCGACGCCATGACGATGAAGGCCGTCAAGATCAGGCTGAAATGCATCGTCATGACGCCGCCGATCCGTCGTCCCGCAAGGCCCATGCCCGCCATGACAGGAATGATCAAGCTGAAGGGCCAAACGATCAGAGCAGCCGCTTCGGCCTTAGGGCTGGAAAGAAAAAACGAAAAGAAGCGCACCAGGACAGCGATCGGCAGATCGATGAAACGTGACCAATGCATCAAGGTGCCGCTAGAGCCCAACCGGTATTGATGCAGGTCGAACCAGCCTTGACCACTCAGAAAGTCACGTACCTCCACGAGCCGCATGGCATCGTCATTGTCCGCCCCGACGTAATCGCTCGCGTTCGGTATTTTCAGCGCGGCAATCAAGGCCATGACGAGGAGGCTGTAAGCCAGCACGCTCGGCCAAAGCCGGCTCGACTGAACGATGAGCCCTTGTTTCAGAGCCGAAATGAGCTTCCGGTGGTGCTGAGCTGCGGCAAATGTCATCGCGATATCCAATGCCAAGGCGGACGATTAACAGCCAAGCGACAAGATGCAGCGGCCGGTATTCCTGACATAAAGGATCTTCGTTTCCCGCTAATGAATCTTTTGGGGCACGGAATAAAAGCAAGACGATCTAATGCGAGAATATCGCGGCAATGAAGCCTGTTGTTAACGGCGCTGGCTTAACGTGGCAGGCCTAGTGCGTGATAGGGTTGCCATGGTTCGCCAGACAGAGACGATACGGGTTGCAGTTCTCATTCCCTGCTACAACGAAGCAGCAACGATCGGCGACGTCGTGAAAGGCTTTAAAGCGAGCCTGCCGGATGCTGCCGTCTATGTTTACGACAACAACTCGACGGACGGCACTGCACTTTGTGCCATGCTGGCAGGAGCGACCGTCATGCGTGAGCCGAGACAAGGCAAAGGCCATGTCGTGCGGCGCATGTTCGCCGACATCGAGGCCGACATCTACATCATGGCGGACGGAGACGGGACCTACCGTCCGGAGGATGCGGAAGATCTGGCCCGCACGCTGATCACGGAGCGTGTCGATATGGTGGTGGGTACGCGGCGCGGTATTCGTGCAGATGCGGGCCGTCAAGGCCATGCCCTCGGCAACAGGCTGTTCAATCGGCTCTACCGCCTGATTTTCGGCAACGACTTCACCGATATATTTTCAGGCTATCGTGCCTTTTCGCGACGTTTCGTCAAAAGCTTTCCCGCCCTTTCCGGCGGATTTGAAATCGAGACCGAGATGTCGGTGCATGCCTCGCAGTTGAAGCTGCCCGTATGCGAAATCGAACTCGACTATGGACGTCGACCGGAAGGATCGCATTCCAAGCTTTCGACCTTGCGCGATGGCAGGCGCATTCTTTGGATGTTTGCGATGCTGATGAAGGAAACGAGACCCTTTGCCTTTTTCGGTCTGCTCGGTTGCGTCTTCCTCGGCGCAAGCCTTGCCTTCATGACGCCTGTCCTGATGGAATATTTCAGCACCGGACATGTTAGCAGACTGCCGACATGGGTGCTCTCGCTGGTTCTGATGATGATCTCCTTCATGCTCTGGACAGCAGGCATTACGCTCGCCTCCGTGTCGCGCGGGCGAACAGAACAGTTGCGGATCCACTATCTCAACCTGCCGTCCTTGCCCGGCTCACATGACGTCGCAGATAACGATCGACGCGGTGGCAATCCCTTGTCGGAAAAAGCCGCATGAAGCGGCTAGCCTGTTTTGTCCTGGCGGGGGGCGCAGGATTTTTGACCGACGCCGGCATCCTTGCCCTTCTCCAGCATCTGGACTGGTGCGGACTGTTTCTCAGTCGTCTGATCTCCATTGCCGCCGCGATAAGCGTCACCTGGCAGCTCAACCGCCGCCTGACCTTTGGTCGCTCAGGCTTGCCCGTCCATCGCGAAGGCATCAGGTACGCCATCATCGCCGTCATCACGGCGATCTTCAACTATGCCTTCTATTCGGCGCTTCTCATCAGCACGCCGATGATCGCCCCGCTTGCTGCGATGGCCTTGTCGACCATAGCAACCATGGGCCTCAGTTTCTTTGGCTATGCACGCTATGTCTTTTCAAGCTCTCGACACCCGGCCGAGAGCTCAACGGCTTCCGCCGCTCAGGAACCTTAGACCTTTTCCCAGCCGTCGTGTTCTCCAGCCCGATAAATGGCATCGATGAGAGCCTGGTTGCGGCGAGAATATTCGAGCGTCACAATTTCTGCGGTCTCTCCCTTGGCAGCACGCGCAAAGGCTTCGATTTCACACCGATACTGGCGGCTGTCCTGGAAGCGCATATGGATCGACTGGTTATGCTTGGCATTGGTAAGCTCAAGCTCTTCGGCGCCATAACGATCCGCATTGAAGGGCGATTTCAGTTCGATATAGCCATCGGTTCCGTGGAAGACCATGATCTGCCGACCGGCGAGCTGCGTTGCTATATAAAAGCTTAGTTCGAAGTCGCCGAAATCCGCTCTCACGCTGGAATAGATGTCCGTTCCAAACTCCGCATCACGCTCGATGGCGGCCTGAACCCGGATAGGCTCCTTGCCGGTGGCAAAGCGTGTGGTGAAGGTCGGATAGACACCGATATCCGGCAAGCCGCCGCCGCCGAGCGCCGGGATATTGCGCATGTTGGACGGGTCGCGATTGAAATAGGTGAAGGCGCCTTGCACATGGCGTAGGCGGCCGATCGCGCCTTCGGCAATCAGCTCGCGCACCTTATGCCAGACCGGTGCGTAGCCGACCATATAAGCCTCGGACACTACAACGCCGTTGCGATCGCGCGCCTCAATGAGACCATCGATATCTTGTGCCTTGAGCGCAATCGGCTTTTCGCAAAGGACATGCTTCTTCGCATCGGCGGCGCGAATGCTCCATTCAATATGTTGCGAGGTCGGCAGCGGGATATAGACGGCGTCGATCAGATCGGAGGCAAGCATTTCCTCGTAGGAGCCGAAAGCATGCGGGATCTGGAAACGATCGGCAAACTGCCTGGCTTTGCCAAGATCCCGGCTCGCTACTGCCGTGACGACGGCATTTTCAGCATCCTGAATAGCCGGCACGACCAGTTCCTGCCCAATTTTTGCGGTCGACAAAATCCCAAAGCGCAGCATGCGTGTCTCCTCATTTTTATCTCCGCGAACTTATTCATCTGCGTTGACGGGCGCAATCGCGATTATGGCTTTCCACCGACCGACCGTGCGCTACCTATGAGGCAAGTCGATTTGACCGCTCGAGGTCAAACAAGAAAAATGTCTTATCAGGAGCGCATCATGCAAAAGCGCCAGCTCGGCAGAACAGGTCTTTCTATTTCCCCGGTCGTCTTCGGCGGCAATGTCTTCGGGTGGACGGCCGATGAGAAAACCTCCCTCGAACTTCTAGACCGCTTCTTCGATGCCGGTTTCAACACGATCGACACCGCCGATGTCTATTCCCGCTGGGTCAGTGGTCATCAAGGCGGAGAATCCGAAACGATCATCGGTCGCTGGCTGAAACGCGGCACGCGCGATCGCGCCATTATCGTTACCAAAGTCGGCATGGACATGGGTCAGGGCAAGCCGGATTTGTCCGCCAAATGGATCATCGAGGAAGTCGAGAACTCTCTTCGCCGGCTACAAACAGACCATATCGATGTCTATCTCGCCCACACATTCGATCCGAACACAGACCAGGAAGAGACGCTCTCAGCCTTTACGAAACTGCAGCAGCAAGGAAAAATTCGCGCCTTCGGCTGCTCGAATTTCAATGCGGATCAGCTTCAGGCCTCGCTCGATATCGCCTCGAAAGCAGGTCTGCAACGTTACGATGTGATCCAGCCGGAATATAATCTTTACACGCGCGACAGCTTTGAAGGTCCGCTGTCGACGTTGTGCCAGCGGGAAGACATCGGTGTTATCAGCTATTTCGCTCTGGCTTCCGGCTTCCTGACCGGCAAGTATCGCAGCGCTGAGGATGCGGAGGGTGCGGCACGTGGCGGACGTGTCGGAACCTATCTCAACGAGCGCGGTTTTCGTATCCTCAAGGCGCTTGACGAGGTGGCAAAGGAGACGGGAGAAAAGCTCGCAACCGTTGCCATTGCCTGGGTTGCCGCCAAGCCCGGAATTACCGCTCCTATCGCATCAGCCACCAGCCTTTCACAGCTCGAAAGCCTCATTGCAGCCGGAAAGCTCTCGTTGACGTCCGCGCAGATTGCGCATCTCGACCAAGCGGGCGCCTAAGTTGGCCATTACCATCAGAGATGCAAGCCGAGAAGACGAGGCGCGCTGGCTCGAACTATGGAATGGCTATCTCGCCTTCTATCGTGTCAGCGTCGCCCCTGAGGTGACAGCCTCGACATTTGCCCGGGTTTTCGATCCGGCTTCCGCGCTAAAGATGCGCGTTGCTGAACTCGACGCGAAACTCGTTGGGTTTGCATTGTTCCTGACGCATGAGGGAACCTGGATTAAGGGTCATGACTGCTATCTGGAAGATCTTTACGTGGATGCTGCCTATCGCGGCCAGAAAATCGGCAAGGCTCTGGTGGATGACCTCGTGGCAATGAGCAAGGAAAAGGGATGGTCGCGGCTTTATTGGCATACGGCCGAAGACAATCGAACGGCGCGGGCGCTCTACGATCGATATGTTCAATCCGACGGCCATGTTCGCTATCGCATCTCGTTCGAAAAATGAGTCGGATCAGGAACATTTAGTTTAGCTGACGCTTCGAGTCTCCAGCCGAAAAAGAACGGCGTATCGAGTGTTTATCAATCGAGGAGAGCTATCGTGGCCAAGGAAAAGACCCTGGAAGACCTGTTTTATGACACGCTGAAAGACATTTACTACGCTGAACGGCAGATCCTGAAGGCATTGCCGAAGATGGCTCGCGCTGCACAGTCGGAAGAACTGAAGGCAGGCTTCCTGGAACATCGCGACCAGACGGAAGGGCAAATCGAACGTCTGCAGCAGGTTTTCGAAATTATTGGCCGTCGTGCTCAGGGCAAAACATGTGAAGCCATTCAAGGCATCATCGCAGAAGGCGAAGAAATCATGGAAGACTTCAAGGGCACATCCGCTCTCGATGCCGGCCTGATCTCCTCCGCCCAAGCTGTCGAACACTATGAAATCGCGCGCTACGGGACGCTGAAGACCTGGGCACAAACGCTGGGCTACAAGGAGGCTGCAACGCTCCTGGACCAGACGCTTCAGGAAGAAGGCGCCACCGACCAGAAGCTGACCAAGTTGGCAGGCACGGCGGCAAACGCCAAAGCTGCGGCCTAAGCTAGCTTCCATGCAAATGAGAGGCCGTGGCCCAGCCGCCACGGCCTTTTTATTTAGGCGCGCAACACACCGCCGGTCGTCTTTTCAACATTCGAGACGATCTTTGCGGTCAGTCCCTCAAAGTCTTCATCGGTCAGCGTTTTATCGACAGGCTGGATCTGTACTTCGATTGCCACCGACTTTTTGCCTTCGCCGAGGCTTGCGCCTTCGAAGATATCGAAGACGTTGACGGCCGTGATGAGCTTGCGGTCAGCGCCGCTTGCCGCCCGGATGATGGCACCCGCATCCACCGATTTATCGACAACGAATGCAAAGTCGCGCTTGACCATCTGGAACGGTGAGAGATCGAGCGCCGACTTGGTTCTCGTCGCCTTTTTCTTCGGCTCGGGCATAGCGTCCAAGTAGATCTCAAAGCCGCAGAGCGCACCGGAGACATCGAGTGCCTCCAATGTCTGAGGATGGAATTCACCAAAATGGCCCAGCACGACCTTTGGCCCCATCTTGATGACGCCGGAACGGCCCGGATGATACCAGTCAGGCGCGCCCCGCTCTATCTGGATATTCGCCATCGGCAAACCGCATGCCTCGAGAACGGCAAGAGCGTCTGCCTTTGCATCGAAGACGTCGACAGACTTCCCGCCACCCTTGGCAGCATTTGACCACAAACGCCCACTGCCATGCAGTGACGCAGTGCCACGGCGAAGCCCTCCCGCAACGCGCCGCTGTCCGGCTGGAGTGTCATCTTCATAAGTCCCAGAGACCTCGAAGATCGCGACATCGCCGTAACCCTTATCGGCATTGCGTTGTGCGGCTGTCAGAAGACCGGGCAGAAGCGACGGGCGCATATCCGACATTTCCGCGGCGATCGGATTGAGCAGTTTCAACGCGGGTTTTCCGCCGCCGAAAAGACGGGCGTGATCTTCGGGAATGAAGGACCAGGTGACAGCTTCAAGCATGCCGCGCGCGGCCAAGGCGCGCCGCGCCGACCGGGTACGCATCTGCAAAACCGTCAAGATGCGACCGTTTACCGCATCCTTAGCCGGCAAAGGTTCCGGCTTGATTTGATCTACGCCGTGGATGCGCATCACTTCCTCGACAAGATCGGCCTTGCCGTCGACATCGGGACGCCAGGAAGGCACCGCGACGGAAATACGCTCGCCACTGCCGGAGACCTCGAAGCCGAGGCGCGTCAGGATTTGCCGGCTTTCGTCAGGAGAAACGGTAAGACCGGTCAGCCGCTTCACTTCAGAGAAAGGAAACTCAACGAGCTTCTTCTGGTGACCTTGATAGCCGACAACCTTCTTCTCAGCTGCCTGCCCGCCGCAAAGCTCCAGAACAAGCTGCGTCGTGCGCTCCAAACCGGGCACCATATATTCTGGGTCGACGCCACGTTCGAATCGGTAGCGGGCGTCAGTGATGATGCCGAGCGCACGTCCGGACTTGGCAATGTTGATCGGATCCCAAAGCGCAGACTCGATCAAAACATCCGTTGTATTCTCATCGCAGCCGGAATGTTCTCCGCCCATGATCCCGCCGATTGATTCCAGACCCTTGTCGTCCGCAATCACAACGTTGCTCGGCGTGAGCTTATACTCCCGCCCGTCAAGAGCCAGGATGCTTTCTCCGTCTTTGGCGCGGCGCACGACGATCTCGCCGCTGACTTTGCCAGCATCGAAAACGTGCATCGGCCGACCTTGATCGAAGGTCATGTAGTTGGTCACATCAACCAGGGCGTTGATCGGCCTCAGACCGATCGCCTTCAGCCGGCGCTGCATCCATGCAGGGCTCGCGCCGTTCTTGACGCCGCGCACCAGCCGGTAAGCAAAGCCCGGGCAAAGACGCGCATCATCAAGATCCAGTCGGACCACCTGCGGGGTCTCTCCCGCGACGTCGAATGACGGCGCTTTTGGCTGCTTCAATTGGCCAAGACCGGACGCTGCAAGATCACGGGCAATTCCGTAAATGCTGGTGCAGTCGGGACGGTTTGGCGTCAGGTTGATTTCGATGACCGGATCATCAAGTCCGGCATAGGAGGCGAAGGACTGGCCAACCGGCGCATCGGCGGGCAGATCGATAATGCCGTCGTGATTGTCGGACATATCGAGCTCCTTTTCGGAGCACATCATGCCGTGGCTTTCGACGCCGCGGATATTGCCGACAGAAAGCGTCACATCGATGCCAGGCACATAGGTACCAGGCCGCGCCAGGGCGCCGACGAGACCGGCCCGCGCATTCGGAGCGCCGCAAACCACCTGCACGGGCTTTCCATCGCCCGTGTCGACGGACAGAACCTTCAGGCGGTCGGCCTGCGGATGAGGCTCTGCGCTCAGCACCTTGGCGATCACGAAAGGCTTGTAAGCCGCCTTGTCATCGACATCCTCGACTTCAAGGCCGATAGCGGTCAGGCGCGCGCAGACTTCCTCGAGCGAGGCATCGGTTTCCAAATGGTCCTTCAACCAGGAGAGCGTGAATTTCATTTTTGTCCCTCCATTAAGCGCTGAGGCCGCCGAACAGCGTCGGCACATCGAGCGGGCGGAAGCCGTAATGGCTCATCCAGCGCACATCCGCATTGAAGAAGTCGCGCAGGTCGGGCATGCCGTATTTCAGCATGGCGATGCGGTCGAGACCCATGCCCCAAGCAAAGCCTTGATATTCGTCCGGATCGAGGCCACCGGCGCGAAGGACATTGGGATGCACCATGCCGCAGCCGAGGATTTCCATCCAATCCTTGCCTTCACCGAACTTGATGATGGGGCCTGAACGGTCGCACTGGATATCGACCTCGAAAGAGGGCTCAGTAAAAGGGAAGAAGGACGGGCGAAAGCGCATCGTTACGCTGTCGACCTCGAAAAAGGTCTTGCAGAATTCTTCGAGGATCCAGCGCATGTTGCCGACATGCGCCGTCTTATCGATGACCAGACCTTCGACCTGATGAAACATCGGAGAGTGTGTCGCATCCGAATCCTGGCGATAGGTCTTGCCGGGAATGACAATGCGGATCGGCGGCTTTTGCGCTTCCATGGTGCGCACTTGAACGGGAGACGTATGGGTGCGCAGAACCTTGCGCTCGCCATTTTCATCCGGCTGCATGAAGAAGGTGTCGTGCATTTCGCGGGCCGGATGGCCTTCGGGAAAGTTCAATGCCGTGAAGTTGTAGTAATCCGTCTCGATGTCGGGACCTTCGGCAATCGAAAAGCCCATATCGGCAAAGATTGCCGTGATTTCATCGACGATCTGGCTGATCGGATGAATGCGCCCGCGCTCTGCCGGCGACGAGCGCACCGGAAGGGTGACATCGACCGTCTCGCTGGCAAGGCGGGCCTCGATGGCTGCCTTCTTGAGTTCGCTGCGACGCAGACCGATCGTTTCGGTAACAGTCGTCTTCAACGCGTTGATGGACGCGCCGCGCGTTTGCCGCTCTTCGGGCGTCATGGCGCCCAAGGTCTTCAGGAGCTCCGAGATCGATCCCTTCTTACCGAGGGCGGCAACACGAACCGCCTCGACGGCAGCCTCGTCCTGCGCCGCGGCAATATCGGCGAGCAACTGTTTTTCGAGAATATCCAGATCCGTCATTTTTCCTGCCTCTCGCGGGCGTCCTGTCTTTGATGAGAAACGTGTTTCAGATAGCTCGTCGCGTCGATAAATCGCCGCAGATCACTACCCATGTGGATGCGGCCGATCAACCGGGCAATTGATAACAAGCCGCCGAGAAAATCGGTCAGATCCTTCAACTGGCCCAATGCGGCGGAAGGCGCGCGTTCAGCCCAGGCTTGAAAGGCTCTGTCATATGTTGATCGGCCTTGGCGGGCGCGGCTCGTCAACTGAAGAAAAAGAAGCCAAACGTCGCGCGCCTGCGCCAGGGAAAGCTGCATGACACTCGTGGGTTCTTCCTCGAAATCCATATAACCGATGCGGCCGTCCTTGATGAACATATCGCGGGGGTAAGGCCGGCCATGGCAAAGCCCGGCGGCATGGAGTGCGCCAAGCTCTGCCGCGCAATAAACAAGGAGATCGTCATGGCCCTTCGCGTCATCGCCGAAGCGCGAAAGCTGTCGGCTCAGCGTGATGCCGACATCGGAAAAGACGACCGCCCTGCCGGACCTGTAAAGGACCTCCGGCGTCGGAACGCCGCATGCCGCGAACTCCTCGATCCGGCGCACCTCACGTTCGGCCATTTCCTCATCCGTTAAAATCGGCGAAGGACGCAGAAAGGCCTTGTTCAAGAGTTTTGCGATGAGGCTTTGCAGAAAAAGCAGCTTTGGGCCGCGTTCCGTTCCATAGCGTTTGATCCAGACGGGCCCCTGCGAGAGCGGCACCCGTTCCACACGGCTGGACGATGACACAAGCGCAGCAAGAAGCTGAGGAATGTCATTCTCGGCAACTGCGGGCAGCATGTCATGTCCATTATGCATATTCACGCAGGCAAACCTTCCGCGCATTTGAGATCATAAGGCTGAAATGAAAAACCCGCGCCGGATTGACCAGCGCGGGTTTGAATTCATCTTTCGATTATTCGAAGAGCGCCGGCTTACTTGACGGCTGCTTCAAACTCGTTGGCCTGGCCGGTGTTCTTGAGATACTCAAGCGACTTCTTGGCAGCAGAAACCAGCGCACCGAATGCTTCTGGCTCATGGATTGCCATATCGGACAGAACCTTACGGTCGACTTCGATGCCAGCCTTGTTCAGGCCGTCGATGAAGCGAGCATAGGTAAGGCCAGATTCGCGAACTGCAGCGTTGATACGCTGGATCCACAAAGCGCGGAAGTTGCGCTTGTTCGCCTTGCGGTCGCGATAAGCATATTGCTTTGAACGATCGACAGCAGCCTTGGCGGCGCGGATCGTATTCTTGCGGCGGCCGTAGAAACCCTTAGCCTGCTTCAGAATTTTCTTGTGCTTGGCGTGGGCGGTAACGCCTCTTTTTACACGTGCCATTTCATGATCTCCTTAATCTTCAGCGTTCGCGATCAGTCTTAGAGACCGTTCGGCAGGTAGTTCTTCACGACCTTGCGGCCATCTGGTTCTGCCAGAACCATCGTGCCACGTGCATCGCGGATGAACTTATTGGAACGCTTGATCATGCCATGGCGCTTGCCGGCGGCAGCGGCCTTGACCTTGCCGGATGCGGTAATCTTGAACCGCTTCTTGGCAGCAGACTTCGTCTTCATCTTGGGCATTTTGCTACTCCGTTCTTGGTCTCTTGCGCCGGCCTGCCACAAAGGCCGCCTGCATCGACGAACCGTCTCCGGCTGCCGCACGATGGGCGAAGAGTTTTTGTTGTTGATCTGCGGACACGGCGACGAACCGGCCCACAAGCATTCGAAACTGCCACGGCATGCCCTGCCGGCCAGTTCGGACGCGCGCTTATAACCGCGAAGTCATAAAAGCGCAACGGTCGATATCAGGAATCTTTGTCCGATGGTCGGACCATGCCGACACTCAGCTTTCGGCTTCACCGCGAGGCAACCGCTCAAAACACAAAAGCCGCCCTTACGGACGGCTTTGACACCAGCGATCAGCCCGAAGTCAGACCCCAGGACACTCGCCGGCCAGTGTCATTTTACGATTTCGGAGCCAGCACCATCATCATCTGACGGCCTTCCAGCTTCGGTTCGGCTTCCACCTTCGCATATTCCAGCGTGTCGGCCTTAACCTGCTGAAGAAGCTTCATGCCAAGTTCCTGGTGAGCCATCTCACGGCCACGGAACTTCAGCGTCACCTTGACCTTATCGCCCTCTTCAAAGAAACGACCCATCGCCTTCATCTTCACCTCATAATCATGGGTGTCGATGTTCGGACGCATCTTGATCTCTTTGACTTCGACGATCTTCTGCTTCTTGCGCTGCTCAGCAGCCTTTTTCTGGTTCGCATATTTCAGCTTGCCCAGATCAAGGATCTTACACACCGGCGGCTCGGCATTCGGCGAGATTTCGACGAGATCGAGACCGGCTTCCTCCGCCATCTTTATAGCCTGATCGGTCGGCACGATGCCTAGATTCTGTCCCTCTGCGTCGATCAGCTGTACGCGGGGGATGCGGATTTCCCGGTTCGAGCGCGGCCCTTCCTTGACGGGCGCGTCGGCTTTAAACGGTCTGCGAATGGTCGTATTCTCCTTCGAATTGTTTCAATCGCTGCAACGCCCGGCATTAAGACAGGTTCCACCCACGGGACGGCTCAAGCGCTGCGGTCGATTTGATAGCACGCTTTAGCGTAAAAATCACCTGCTGTCAGCCTGTCAAGAATCTGTTTTATAGACCGGAAAACAGGAGATTCGTTGATGTCTGATGCAGCCGTGACCGACACACCTCAATTCATCACTGTGGGAACAGGCGCTGAGGCGCGCGATATTGCCTATATAGTGCGTCCGGGAGCACCAGACAAAGATCTACCGACTTTGCTCTGGTTGTCGGGCTACCGGTCCGACATGAGCGGCACGAAGGCCGTGGAGCTCGATCGCTTCGCCGCGCAAAACGGCTTTGGCTGCATTCGCCTCGACTATTCCGGTCATGGGGCCTCGAAGGGGCGGTTCGCAGATGGCACGATCTCGCGCTGGCTTGAGGAGGTGCTGGCGATTCTCGCGCATATTGCGCCGGCCGAAGTGCTGGTGGTCGGCTCTTCCATGGGCGGATGGATTGCGCTTCGCCTTGCGCAGGAACTGCAGCGTCAAGGCGCGGCGACGGCCGTAGCCGGGATGGTGTTGATTGCCCCTGCCCCTGATTTTACCAGCGACCTGATCGAGCCGCAGCTGAGCGACGCAGACCGCGCCGTTCTGACCGAAAAGGGATATTTGGAGGAGCCGTCTGCCTATAGCCCCGAGCCCAACATCTATACGCGCGCCCTGATCGAGGACGGCCGGAAGAACCGGGTGCTGACCGGCATTATCGAAGTCGGCTGCGCCGTGCATATCCTTCAAGGAATGGAAGATAAGGACGTTCCCTATCTGCATGCCATGAAGCTCGTCGAGCATCTGCCGGCGGACGATGTCGTTCTGACCTTCGTGCGCGATGGCGACCACCGCCTCTCGCGTCCACAAGACATCGCCCAGATGCTTTCGGCGGTTGAAAACCTCGTCGGTTAATCTCCCTTAAGGAACTATGAACGTCGCGAAACCCCTGAGAAATGGGGGTTTCTGTTGCATTTTAACCATCTTTTACGGTTCTATGACAGCCCGAACAACTACCGATTGACTTGCCGCGCCCCTCTCCGTTAACGTTTTGTTAACGATCAAAGGGCGATGCAGGGAACAATAGGGCGTGCAAATCAAGGGTCTTTTCCTGGCCATGATGGCCTTCTGTGCAATGTCGAGCGCCGCCATGCCGGCATCCACGACAACAACGCGATCCATGGTCATTGGCAATACGACGTCACAGCCGATCGGCCATTACGATTTCTGTCAGAGATACCGCAATGAGTGCGGCTCGATCCGCGATACGGCGGTGCTTCAGATGGACGCGGACAAATGGGCCCTCGTCCAATCGGTCAACATGCAGGTGAACACCACGATCAAGCCGATGACCGACATGGAGATCTACGGCAAGGAAGAATATTGGGCTTACCCAACGACTGCCGGCGATTGCGAGGATTATGCACTCCTGAAGCGTCGTATCCTCATGCAGCGCGGAATTTCAGCGGCAAATCTCTTGATGACCGTTGTTCGCAAGCCGGACGGTGAAGGCCACGCCGTGCTGACGCTGCGCACGACCGACGGCGACTACATTCTGGATAACCTGTCCTCTTCCGTGAAGCTGTGGTCGGATACGCCATACTCCTTTATCAAACGCCAGGCGAGCTACAACGCCGGACGCTGGGTCACGATCGAAAACGGCCGCGACCTTCTGGTTGGCGCGTTGCACTAAGAAACAAGAAGAAGCCGATATCGAAAGCCCCGCTGTCGCCAGCGGGGCTTTTTTGTTAAGGGCGGGTGCGAAACTAGCCAACTTTCATCGAGTGTACTGACTTGAACGCAGGATCACACCGATGGAGACATTCGTCTCGAAAGGAATCAGCCGTCCAAGACAGTCAATCTCACTCGGGGTTTCGGAAAGACCACGACGTACTTGCTGGACGACACCTGTCCACGCGCCGCTTGCATCATCCATTGCCGATGAGAACGCCGGCTGCCAGTACGAGGCCGCCGCCGAGCACGACCTGGAAGGCAGCGCGCAGGAACGGGGTTTCCATATATTTGTTCTGAATGAAGGCGATCGCCCAGAGTTCGAAGAAGACGATGACGGCGGCGGTGATGGTTGCCGTCCAAAATTCTGGGATAAGATAAGGAAGCGCGTGGCCAAGGCCGCCGAGCGCTGTCATGATGCCGCAGGCAAGCCCCCGCTTGATCGGCGAACCGCGTCCTGAAATCTTGCCGTCGTCATGCGCTGCCTCGGTGAAGCCCATGGAGATACCAGCACCGACCGAGGCCGACAGACCAACAAGAAAGGTCTGCCAGGTATCTTGCGTTGCGAAAGCGGCAGCGAAGATCGGAGCGAGGGTCGAGACAGAGCCGTCCATGAGGCCGGCAAGGCCGGGCTGGACATAGGTCAGCACAAACTGGCGCTTCGCCGTTTCGTCTTCGGCGCTTTTGACGTCTTCGGGAACATGCTTCTCGGTCAACATGCGGGCGATGTCTTCGTGGCCTTGTTCGGCCAGCGCCAAATCGCCGAGCAGCTGCCGGGTCGAGGCATCGCTGGTCCGCTTTGCGGCTTCCACATAAAAACGATAGGCCTGCTCCTCCATGGCCTCCGTTTCATGACGGATAGAATCGATCGAGAGGTTTTTGCGCAGCCAATCCGGCTTACGCTCATAGAAGCCGCTGACATGCTCACGTCGGATCAACGGGATACGTTCCCCGAAACGCTGGCGATGGATGGCAATCAGCGAATTGCGATGGGTCTGCTCGACCTCGGCCATGTCCTCCAGCAACTTGGCAGACGCCGGGAACTGGGCACGGACAGAATCGGCATACGAAAGGTAAATCCTGGCATCATCCTCCTCCGCCGCAATGGCGACGGCCAGAATTTCCTGTTCGGTCAATGAATCGAAAGAGCGTTTGGACGAGCGGAAGAGACGCAGCATCAGAGCATTCCTAGTTTAGATAAATTCTAATCTAGCAAGATTGCGTCGTCTGACAAGGCGGGAAAATCGAATTCCGCCAAAAGCGCGACGCGCAAGATCGTCTGCGCTTTGGAGCAGGCATCACCTCAGCGCCCGCGTGCCTCATCGAGGATCTCAAGCGCCTCTTCAGGCTCCATGTCCATGACCTGACGGGCAAGACTGCTGGAAAAGCCATTGCGTATGAAGGCTGCGAATTCTTTCGCAAGGCGCTTTTCATCCGCGTCCAACCGGCGGAACGGGCCGAAGGCCCTGCGCTTTGCAAAGGCCACGGCTGCAGCGCGATCGTCCGCCTGCGCCAACGCGGCTGAAATATCTTCCTGCCCTACGCCCTTGATGGCAAGCTTCTGAGCCATAAAACGCTTGGAACGACCGCTGCGCTCGCCTGAACGTGCCATGGTCTCGGCATAAGTGCGGTCGTCGATCGCCTTCAGTTCGTGGGCGAAGGACACCGCGTAGCGCGCAAGGGCAGCAACCTGCGCCTCGTTGATATCCTCAAATTTACTCTTGGCTTTGCGTGCGATGGCATCATGCAGCTGCCGCTCGCTCATCATCCATCGTTCGAGACGGTAGATCGTAGCGTTTTTTGCCCAGGTCAGCATGCGCGGCGTGGGCGCAGCCTGCGGCTCGTCTTCGGGCGGCACAGTCACCATATCAGGCCTTCACGTTACGGACGTCATGCGAGCCGATAAGGTGGAGGCATGCGTTAATGTCAACGATGTGCGGCAATCTTTTTGTAGAAAAGGGTCGTATCGCAATAGCCGCCCTGCGGCCAAAGGGCATAATCGGGGATGACGCCAGCTCGTTGCCAGCCGAAGCGGGGATAGATAGCCTCGGCATCACTGCCGGTCGCGGTATCGAGGACCAGCAGGCTCAGTCCCTGCTTCACTGCAGCCGCCTCGGCCGCCTGCATCAGTTCACGCGACAGACCCTGGCCCCGCGCCTTAGGGTGGATAAGAAGCTTGCGCAGATCGGCCCGGTGCGGCTGGTTCGGCGCGGCCGATGGCGCCACCTGTACCGTCCCGACAGTCCGGCCGCGTATTTGCGCCCCAATCAGGATCAGGCGACCCGCCTCCACATCCTCGGCAATCTTTTCCCAATAGGCGACAGCATCTTCGTGCCGGTAAGGCTGCATGAAGCCGACGGAGGCGCCTCCTTCGACACATGCGACAAGCACGGCGGCCAGGTCGTTGACGGCAGCCCTTGCAGCAAAATGATCCAATATCGTGATAATGACGGGTGCAGTCATGGCAATTCCTTGGCATATGGGATGGATTGACGCTCGAAGATCACTGCGTAGCGAGCAGGTGTCTTTCCCGGATTGTAAAAGATGTGGCCGCGACCGAGCGGCATGAACAGACAATCGCCAGGCGAAAGTCGATGTGTGTTCTCGCCCACCGTCATCTCAAGCTCGCCTTCGAACAGCCAGACGTGCTGCAATTCGCCGCGCTGGGGCTGCGGCGGTAACGAAACACGCGCACCGGATGGAAAGTCGACCTCGACGATATCGACCCTGGAGGGGCTGCCCGCAGGCGATACGGAACGCCGAACATAGCCGGTTTCCGGATCACGCCAGACCGGTTGCTCTCGACGCGGCAAAAGGGGCGATGGGGCCGTGGTCTGATCGGCAAAGAAGGTTGAAAGGGAAAAGCCGAGGGCCGAGCAGAGACGCGCCAAAAGCGCGGCCGTGGGGCTTGCTTCGCCGCGCTCGATTTTCGAGATCATCGCGCGGCTCACGCCCGATGCTGTCGCAAGCGCTTCGATTGTCAGCCCTTGCTCCGCTCGCAGCTCTCTCAGTTTTGCGGCAATCGCGCTGTCCGTCGAATCATCCATTATGTTAGAATAGATGATTACTATAGTAGATCAAGCAGCTTTAAATACGGATTCTAGGGACGCGATATCGAGCTTGCTCATGGACATCATCGCCTGCATTGCGCGTTTGGCGGCTGCTCGATCGGGATCCGAAATCATCTTGAGCAAGACCTTTGGCACAATCTGCCAGGAGAGGCCGAACCGATCCTTCAGCCAGCCACAGATTTCGCTCTCCGGATGAGCCGACAAGGCACTCCACAGGCGGTCGACCTCGGCCTGATCCTCACACAGGACTTGCAGCGAAAGCGCTTCCGTGAATTTGAACTGCGGACCACCGTTCAAAATGGTGAAGCTCCGCCCAGCAAGGATGAGCTCGATCATCAAGATCTCGCCTTCCTTGTTCCCAGGATTGTCCGCAGGCGAGCGGGTGACGGCAACAATGCGGCTATCGGGCACGATCGAGATATAGAAAGCCGCCATCTCCTCAGCGTTGCCGTCAGCCCAAAGGCAAGGCGTAATCTTATCCATCGCCTGCCCCTACTTCGCCATCGCTTTGGCTGCCGCTTCCATGTCCATGAACATGATTTCAAAAACGTGGCCGTCCGGATCTTCGATCGAACGGCTCATCATAAAACCGTAATCCTGCGGTGGATTGGGATCGGCGCGACCGCCGCTGGCCTTTGCCTTTTCGGCGATATCGTTCACGGCTTCCCTGCTATCGGCCGACAGGCACACAAGGACTTCACTGCCTGTTTTGGCATCGATGATCTCCTTGTTCGTGAACTGCCGATATTTTGGGTGGGTCAGCAGCATCACGTGAATCTTGTCTGACAGAACGATGCAGGCAGCTGTTTCGTCGCTGAACTGCGGGTTCACGCGCCCGCCAACACCTTCGTAAAAGGCGATTGCCTTCTTGAGGTCGAGTACGGGAAAATTGATGAAAACCTGATCGTACATTGAGCTCCTCCTCCGAAGCGCTTGCTGACGTCGATGCTCCTCGCCGCCTAAGGCGCCGGCTCTGCGGATAACTGCAGAAGCAATATTTACAGGCTCTCATGGTTTGTTATTATTAGCAACTATGAAGTTACAAAAAATAACCAAAAACTCTCAAGCTCTTGGTTTGCGTGATCGCTGGTACAAGGATGCCTGCGCCGCGGCACATACGCTGGACCTGCTTGGGGAGCGCTGGTCGCTGCTTGTGGTGCGAGAACTCATGTTCGGGCCGAAAAGGTTTTCCGATCTTCGCGCCTGCCTCCCCGGCATCAGTGCCAATATCCTCACGCAGCGCCTGGAAGGACTGGAAGCTTCGGGCATCCTCATTCAGAGGACGTTGCCAGCCCCAGCCAAGGTCAAGGTCTACGAGCTCACCGAATGGGGATACGAGGCCGAGCCGATATTTCAGGCATTGGGCAATTTCGGCGCCCGCTCCCCACTGCATGATCCGACGCTGCCCTTTTCCGCATCTTCTCTTTGCCTGTCTTTGCGCACTATGTTCGACGCCTCGCAGGCACAGGGCTTTGATCATGATTTTGCGCTTATTCTCCCAGTTGAACGATTTGTCGGCCACTTCAGCGCTGAGGGGCTGACGATTTCGCGCTCCGAAGCGACAGATTTTTCATTTGCTTTGCAGGGAGAGCCACCCGCGATTGCCGCCGTTATTTACGGCGGCCAACCGCTTGATGCGGCCGAAAAAGACGGGCTGGTGACCGTTGCTGGAGATCGAGCGCTTGCCCAATGCTTCGTCACACTCTTTCCCTTGCCGCAAAAGGCTGGTCAAAGAGCTTGACTTTCCGCTTTGCGGGGCTCAAGGGCGCTGCTATATGGCGCGCATGAGCACCAATTCAACGACGCCCCTTTCCCATATCCGCAACTTCTCGATCGTGGCCCACATCGACCACGGCAAATCGACCCTGGCTGACCGCCTCATTCAAACGACAGGCGGATTGGCCGAGCGTGAAATGAGCGAACAGGTGCTCGACAATATGGAGATTGAGCGTGAGCGCGGGATCACCATCAAGGCCCAGACGGTACGTTTGCATTATAAGGCAAATGACGGCGAGACCTATGTCCTCAACCTGATCGACACGCCCGGGCATGTCGACTTCGCCTATGAAGTGTCACGCTCGCTGTCAGCCTGCGAAGGCTCACTTCTGGTGGTCGATGCCTCTCAGGGCGTCGAAGCGCAGACCCTTGCCAACGTCTATCAGGCGATCGACAACAATCACGAGCTTGTCACGGTCCTCAACAAGATCGACCTTCCGGCCGCCGAGCCCGACCGAATCAAGGAACAGATCGAGGAGGTGATCGGCATCGACGCGTCAGATGCCGTCCTGATTTCAGCCAAGACCGGCCTTGGCATTCCCGATGTGCTGGAAGCGATCGTCAAGCGATTGCCCGCGCCGAAAAGCGCCGGAGGCGAAAAGGCACCGTTGAAGGCACTTCTCGTCGACAGCTGGTACGATACCTATCTCGGCGTCATGGTTCTGGTGCGCGTCATCGACGGCACGCTCGAAAAGGGCCAGCAGATCCGCATGATGGGGACCGGTGCGAAGTACCAGGTCGAACGGATCGGTGTGTTGACACCGAAGATGGTCAATGTCGACAGTTTGGGCCCCGGCGAAATCGGCTTTATCACCGCGTCGATCAAAGAAGTGGCCGATACGCGTGTCGGCGATACGATTACGGATGATCGCAAGCCGACGGCGGAGGCCTTGCCCGGTTTCAAACCCGCGCAGCCGGTCGTCTTCTGCGGTCTGTTTCCAGTCGATGCCGCCGACTTTGAAGAGCTGCGCGCCGCCATGGGCAAGCTGCGCCTCAACGACGCGTCCTTCTCCTTCGAGATGGAAAGCTCTGCGGCACTGGGCTTCGGCTTCCGCTGCGGCTTCCTCGGCCTGTTGCACCTGGAAATCATCCAGGAGCGGTTGTCACGCGAATTCGACCTCGACCTCATCGCAACAGCGCCTTCGGTCGTTTACCAGATCACCATGA
This sequence comes from Oryzifoliimicrobium ureilyticum, assembly GCF_037199735.1. Classification (NCBI taxonomy): domain Bacteria; kingdom Pseudomonadati; phylum Pseudomonadota; class Alphaproteobacteria; order Hyphomicrobiales; family Rhizobiaceae; genus Oryzifoliimicrobium; species Oryzifoliimicrobium ureilyticum. The sequence continues at coordinate 210,673 of NZ_JBBBVQ010000006.1, forward strand.
CGGACGGAACGGAGCGCGAGCTGCACAATCCGGCCGACATGCCTGACGTCGTGAAGATCGAAGAATTCCGCGAACCCTGGATCAAGGCCACCATCCTGACGCCGGACGAATATCTCGGGGGCATCCTGAAGCTTTGCCAGGACCGGCGCGGCATCCAGACCGAACTGACCTATGTCGGCTCGCGTGCCATGCTGAGCTACGAGCTACCGCTCAACGAAGTCGTGTTCGATTTCTATGACCGTCTGAAGTCGATTTCCAAAGGCTATGCCTCCTTCGACTACAATCTGGCGGATTACCGCGCCGGCGATCTCGTCAAGCTGTCGATCCTCGTCAATGCCGAACCGGTCGACGCGCTTTCGATGCTGGTTCACCGCTCGGCAGCGGACAGACGCGGCCGGACGATGTGCGAAAAGCTAAAAGACCTGATCCCGCCGCACATGTTCCAGATCCCGATTCAGGCGGCGATCGGCGGCAAGGTGATTGCCCGAGAAACGGTGCGTGCTTTGCGTAAAGACGTCACAGCGAAATGCTATGGCGGCGACGCGACGCGCAAGCGCAAGCTTCTGGAAAAGCAGAAGGAAGGCAAAAAGCGCATGCGCCAGTTCGGCAAAGTCGAAATTCCGCAGGAAGCATTCATTGCCGCGCTCAAGATGGGCGACGAATAGACCGCTTCTACTGGGGTAAGACGTTCAGAAGGCGCGAGCAGGCTTCGCGCCTTTTTCTTTAGCGTGTCGCGCGGTCCGTCAGGCTTTCTATGGCAGGGCCTGATACTCCTTCACCAGTGGCTCGAAAGCCTCCATCGGCGGAAATTCGGGATAGCTGTGTTGAGCGCCGGTTTCTGCGAAAGGCAGTTTCGTGCTGGTGTAGGTCTCGACGAAGGGGCTGAACCAACCGACCTCCTCCAACATTGTCGGCCTGATGTTGACGAACGAGTCCATGCCGTCCATCCGGGTGAATAACCAGCTCATGCAGGACGGGCAAAAATAATGCTTGAGATCGGCACGCAGGCCGCCGAGCACCGGCTCGCCCTCCGTGACCGAGAAACCTTCGGACGGAATTGCAGCGCTCAGCGAATAAGCGCTGGAAGACATGCGCTGGCAGCCCTTGCAATGGCAGGCCATGGTGACGAGAGGCTGCGCATCGACCTTGAACTTGATCTGGCCACAGCGACAACTGCCATTTGCCGGAAGTTTCAACTTGCTCATCCTCCTGCCTCCCTCATTCTTATCGGCATCTGCGTTGCCTGCTCATGTTGCTTGACAAGCCGAACCCAAGCCCGCGCAAGAGCCAGTCCGGCGGCCTCCGCATTGGGTGCATTTTCCGCAGCAATACGATCGTAGTCGGCAAGCCAGCCGGGCGCCAGCCGCTCGATCGTCGGTGCGGATTCGCCTTTCCAAACCTCGATGACGTCCGAATTTGCCTCGAAATGAAATTGCGTGCCGTAGGCCAAACTGCCGACACGAAAGGCTTGATTGGCAACGGCGCCGTTCTTGGCGAGACGGATCGCGCCTTCAGGCAGAGAAAAGGTGTCGGAATGCCACTGGAAGATGGTGAAACTGCCGGCCACGGCAGAAAGAACAGGATCGTCCTTTCCTTCGTCTGTCAGTTCGATCTCGTGCCACCCGAATTCGAGCGTCGCGCCGAGCTTGTTTTCCGCGCCATAGGCCCGCGCAAGGATCTGGCTTCCAAGGCAGATGCCAAGCACTGGACGTCCAGCCTCACCATACTGGCGCAAGAGGCGAACGAGCTCAGGCAAGTAAGGATGCACATCATCATCGACCGCGCTTTGCTCTCCGCCCATAACGAGAAGAGCGCTGTAGGCACTATCGAAGCGGGGTAGAACACCGTCCTTCCAAGGCCGATACCAGTTAAGAAGCGCGCCCGCTTCGTTCAGCGCTTCGCCCAAAGCGCCGAGCTGCGTGTTGATCATATTTTCAATGATGGCAACGCGCATGATGCCTCCTGTGTCTGTCCAGCTAGAGCGGATGCGTCTTGAGGCTCCAAATGACCATGATGCATCAAAGCTGGCAAGAGCAGGCGCGACGGTTGATGGTATTTCCAGCTTGCGTCTACGTCCGCAAATCGTCCTAAATTGCTCTATTGAAGACAAGAACGCAGAGAATCGGCGTGTTCTTTTGCAGAACTGGACTGGAGAGGGCAATGACCCGGAAACCTCGCATCGCGATCTTATACTGCACGCAGTGCAACTGGCTGCTACGCGCCGCCTGGATGGCGCAGGAACTGCTCAGTACCTTTTCCGATTCGCTCGGCGAAGTGGCCTTGCTGCCGGGAACAGGCGGAAATTTCGAGATCCGTGTTGACGATCACCTGGTATGGGAACGCAAACGTGACGGCGGCTTTCCCGGGCCGAAGGAGCTCAAGCAGCGGATACGTGATGTGATCGAGCCGGGGCGCGATCTCGGTCACATCGATCGCGCCTCGCCGGAAAGCTGATCATTTATAGGGCGAATTGCAGGTCTTGTAGACGCCCTCATAGCTGATGAAGCGGTCCGTCTGTGGATTATAGCTGCGGTACTGGTTGCGACACCATTGCACGTGATCGCTCGACCGCGCCTTGGTCTGATCCGGCAGGATACGCCGAACCGGCGGCGGATTGTTGTAGAGTGGCGCGGGCCCCGCTGCACGCGGCCGGTAATAATTTTCCGGTGCGCCGGGCGGGCGATAGTTGGGCTGCTGGTAGGCGGGGCGGAAGGACTGGACAGGTCCGAAGGTAAAGCAGCCGCGATAGTCGCATTTCGTCTGCACGTCGATCACAGGCAGTGATGGGGAGCGAGGCGCATCCACCGATTTTACCATAGGGAAGGCAAGCGCTGCCCCGCTTCCTCCCGGCAAAGCCAAAGATCCCATTAAAGACAAAGACAAAGCGCCGGCGAATCGAAGCATATGCATAAGCCCATCCTTTCGTCTTTTCTTATATAGGCCGAAAGCTTCTCTCGCCCATGCCTTTCATCGAAGCGTGCGCTTTGCGGCGCTCCTGCGGCCTTTTTGAAGGGCCGTCAGGAAAACTTCAAAAAACCAGTTGACAGCAACCGACCCTCCCCTTACACGGCACCTCGTCGCCCAGATGGCGGAATTGGTAGACGCGCAGGTTTCAGGTACCTGTGCCGCGAGGCGTGGAGGTTCGAGTCCTCTTCTGGGCACCATTCCCTTTATGAAGGATCAGTGAGACGGTAGACGAGCGTATAGCTCATCGGCCAGGCGCTGCTTCGCATTCAGCCCTTTACCTGAAAACGCTATGTAATGTGTTTCAGCACGGCCCAATGCCCGTCAGCGGACCGGCTGATAGTGTCCCTTCAATGGCACCTGATCGCCGACTGACTCGACGCCGTCACGCTCACAGACATAAACCAGTTCGGGAATGCCACTTGGCCGGAAGGTGCGGGTTTCAAGACGCCGCACTTCTCGCGTCTCGGTACGGCAGGCATATTGGTCTTCGTCTTTCTTGGTGCCTTGCGCCGTGACGCCCGGCAGATCGGCGAAGGGGTACGGCGACTTCGAATCATCCTTCCCCGCGTTTTTCCAATCGGTAGACAGCGCGGCAGAATGCGCCGCCAGAAGCGTCGCGAATGCCAGAAAAACCGTCGGAGACCGTAACATTGCCTTGCCTCTCGCCGCGTTCACATCCTTCGCTGGCGTAGTCCATAACTTAGGTGGCACATCCGGCAGGATCAAGGCATCTGGGATCGCCCAGGGCCCTGAAGATTTGGCCTCACCGTCCGCCTCACCGCCGGCGGACAAAACCGCGCACGGTGGGATGAGCCGCCATACCGGCCAAAACAGCCAAGACCGCGCCTAGCCCGAAGCCGCCGAAAAAGCCGCCGATAACGCCGGCCACCAGGAGGCTTGTCTTACCCGGTCCATTCGCTTTCACGGGCGGTTCGGCCTGTGACAAGACCCTGATATTGTTGCTGACAAGGTTGCGCTCTTCGCTGGTCTGGCCAGAGCGCTTCAGCACGGTCTCGTAGAGATCGCGAGCGGCGGCGGCTTTGCGTTGCAACTCGTTGAGTTCGACCTGCTTGTCCGATGTCGTTGCCTGCAACGACTTCTGAACCGCAAGCTGTTTCGCGATGGCGTCTTCGGCCTTTTTGGCCTGATCGTAATCTGCTTTGGTGGCATTGACGAGGCGCTGGATCTCGTCTCGGATCTGCCCGCCGATGCTGTCGAGCGACGAGCGCGCTGCCAAGAGGCGCGGATGACGCGCACCGAGCTGGCTTTGCAGACTGCTGACGGTGGCAGCCTGCGTCGCATATTGCTGGCGCAGGCTGGACAAGGCGTTGGTGGTCTGCGCGCCGTCCTGGTTGGCCGGACTTCCCGAGACCACGCTTTCAAAATTGAGATGCGAGGCTGCGTCCGCCTTGGCTTTGGCCTGGATGGTGCGCTCTTGAGCCGTGACCAGCAGGTTGTTGAGCGAGGCAAGCCGCTGGTCGGAGATCAAGCCTTCGGACGTTGCCGCCATGTCGTTTTCGGCGCGGTAGTTTTCGACGGCTTGCTCGGCCTCTTGGACCTTGGCGCGCAGATCGTTCAAGCGATTGTCGAGCGTTGCCGTTGTGCTGTCGTAAAGACCGCCGGAGGCGTCGGCCTCCTCAGCCATGAAGGCCTTGATCACCTCATTGGCAAGCTGCGCAGACTTTTGCGCATCCTTCGTGGTGGCGGTAAGCGAGACAACATAGGTGAAGCCTTCGCGGGTAACAGTCAGCGCCTTCTTCACATTCGTCAATACAGCCGCGCCGTCCGTACGCCCGGCATTAAATTCCGGGTCCTGATCGAGGTTCAAGGCTTTTGCGACACGGGTCAGCACATTGCCCGAGGTGAGGATTTGCACCTTGCTGTCGATCGTTGCCGAGATCATATCGGCGGGCGGCGTCGAATTTTGCGCACTTGGATCGGCAAGTCCGATCTGGCGTGGGTCGAAGTAGAGGCTGGCATTGGCCGTGAATTTCTGCGGCAACCTCGGCAGAATAAAGCCTCCGGCGAGAGCGCCGGCAACCGCCAGAACGAGAACGAGAAGACGGCGGTCCCATACCGATTGCGCGCCGGACCGTAGATCCAGCAAGGGCGTCGGCGCCGGAAGTGGCTGTGAGGCTGGAGGCGGCACTTGTGGTGGTGGTGTCGGCGGCGGCGGTGCGGCTGCTTCGACTTTTTCGGCGGGCACAGCCGTGCTTGTTGAAAGATAGTCCCTCTCCAGACGGCGCTTGCGCTCCAGGTCGGCCTGCGCCTTGGCGATCTCCTCGGCTTCATTGCGGTAGCGCGCGCCATAATCGGCTGGACGCAAGACAGGGCTACGCGGCGCAGGCTCGGCAGAAGCCGATTGCTGCGCATGACGCTGCGACGGCATTGGCTGCCGGTCGTCCCTCATCTTGTCGAATTCGCTCATACGGTACTCGTTGACCCCGTGAGCGGGGTTTGTCAAAGTTTAAGCAAGTCTTAGCTAAGGGATCGTTAAGCAGATAGCGGCTAAATTGAGATCAACCCCACGCTGGATGCACGCATTATGAAGAGACAATCGACGTATTGGCGCGCTGCGGCTTGGCGGGCTCTTGTTCTGGCCAGCGCCATCAGCCTGTCTCTTGCAGAGGTTGCAAACGCCGCAGGCCCTTGCCTTCGCGGCATCAATCTTTCGGGCGCCGAATTCGGCGATGCCGGAGGAACCTACGGCAAGAACTACATATATCCGAGCGAAGAGAATATCCGCTATTTCTCGGGCAAGGGCATGAACACCATCCGTCTGCCCTTCCGCTGGCAGCGCCTGCAGCCAGAGCTCGGCAAGCCATTGTCCGACGAAGAACTGACCCACATCAAAGACACGGTGGTGCTGGCGGAAAAATACCATATGGCTATCGTGCTAGACCCACACGACGGCGCCTATTACGGGAAGAGCCGGATCGGTACGGCTGACGTCAGTGAGGCGCAGTTCGCAGAATTTTGGGCGCGGCTGGCGGCGGAATTTTCAGGCGACCCGCACGTAATTTTCGGACTGATGAACGAGCCATACGATATTGCGGCAGAGGATTGGCTGAAGGCAGCCAATCTTGCCATCCGCGCCATCCGCGCTGGCGGGGCCGAAAACATCATTCTTGTGCCCGGCACCTACTGGACCGGCGCTCATTCCTGGATGAGCGATGGCCCGCTCGGCCAAAATGCCGCAACTCTTTTGAAGGTAAGAGACCCGAAGAACAACCTTGCCTACGAGGTGCATCAATATTTTGACGCCGACTTTTCCGGCACGCATGCGGAATGTTCCGGTGGACAAAAAGCACGTCAGGCTATTACCGATGTCGGCGATTGGGCGAGAAAGAACAACCGAAAGCTTTTTCTCGGCGAGTTCGGCGTTCCACAGGACACCGCCTGTATCGCAGACCTGAAAGCCTTGCTGGAAACGATCGCTAAGAACGGCGATGTCTGGCTCGGCTGGACTTATTGGGTTGCGGGCGAGTGGTGGCCGGAAACCGAACCGCTGAATGTGCAGCCGCAAAAGGGACGAGACCGCCAGCAGATGGCAACCCTTTCGGCCGCCGCACGCAAGGACGTTGCAAAAGATGCGGCCTGCAAAGCTCTGACCAGATAGGCGCGGCAACCGTGGACGACAAATTGCTCGAGAAGGAGAAGATCGACTGGAGCATTCTTGCCGTCGGCGTGCTCGGCGTGACCTATAATGCGATCCTTGCCTTCATCAATCACAATATCATGCCGCTCGGCCCATCGATCGTGGTGCTGAGCGAAATCCTGATCCTGACCTACAGCATCGGCTATATCCTCTACAAAGGCATCTACGAAGAAGATCTCATTCCGCTCGGGTATCTGCTCGCCACCATTGCCCTCACAGTGTACGTCATCGTTGTCAACCGCTCTGTCTATATCGATCATCTGCGCAATGTGATGATCATCTTCTCCTTCACGGTTCTCGGACGCTGGTGCAACGAGCGGACGCTGAAGCTGGTTTTCAGGACCTGCACGCTGGCCGTCCTGATCATGCTTCTAATCGAAATCTTTTCGGTGAAGACTTACGTCTCCCTGGTTCACCCTGCGGAATATTTCCTCAATACGCGCGGCGTCCCTCCCGCCACCTACAGCGACCTCGGTCTTTTTCGCGGTGCGCTCGGCTTTCCCGGCCGCTTTTCGTTCGGCATCATCGACCACCGTTCCTCCTCGATCTTTCTCGAGCAGGTGTCGAACGCCAATTATGCGGGCGTAATGACCATTTATCTCGTCGGTTTCATCAACCGGCTCAACGTCTTCGACAAGCTCTTGTGCCTTAGCACCGCGATCCTCATTCTGATCACCAATGACGCACGCACCATGCTGATCTTTTCGCTCCTCAGCATCGTCGGCTATTTCATCTATCCCTTTATTCCGAAGGTTCTCGATATCTTCATGATGCCGGGCATCGTGGCCGTCGGCTTTATCATCCACTCCTTCCGGCCGGATGCGCATGAGGACGATTTCGTCGGGCGCATCAGCGGAACTGTGCGCAACATCATCGACATGGACCTGCAGGCAACACTCGGCCTCGAACTCGACAAGGCGACGGTGTACGTCGATAGCGGCTACGTCTACATCACCTACGGCGCGACGATTTTCGGCCTTATCTTGTTCTGGCTCTTCATCTCGCTTTATCCGGGTGGGAAGACAGCGAACCAGAAGCGCCTCGGACATGCCGTTTGCCTTTTCATGTTCCTTAACCTGATGATCGGAGCGACCTCGATCTTCTCGATGAAGACCGCAGGACTGGTGTGGTTGTTGATCAATTTCCTGAAATTCAATGAGGGGCGGCAGGAAATCGATCCTATGTCGCAGCAGGCTCCCCTCAAGACGGCCTGAGGTTGATACCGCCGGTCCTGACAATCACCGAGATACAATCAACAAGCGCAAAACGCTTCAGCATTGCTAAGCAGTGGAAAAAGCCCAATGATCGGCTCGACCGTATCGAATCGTATTGAGGAAACGTCATGGCCGGAGAGACGCCTGTCGATCGTATGGAATTGCCACGTCCGGATGTTACGGCCGACGAGGCCGCGCACATCCTCGCCGAGCACTATCATCTTTCCGGCACCCTTTCCGAACTGGGAAGCCAGCAAGACCGAAATTACCAGCTGACAAGCGATAGCGGCCGCTATGTGCTGAAAATCTGCCATGCCGCCTATGAGACACAAGAGTTGGAAGCTCAGATCGCGGCGCTCGCGCATCTTCGCGCCATCGACGGCGCTCCGCGCGTGCCCTCGGTCGTGCCGACCGCGGATGGGCAGGAGATTGTCGATGTTCTCGTCCGCGATCAGACCTACAAAGTAAGGCTGCTTGGCTATCTGGAGGGCGAGAGCCTGAAAGATGCGCAGCGTCTGCCTCAGGCCGCCATCTCGGCCCTGGGCGCGCTTTGCGCAAGACTTGCCCTTGCCTTGTCCGACTTCAATCATCCCGGCCTCGACCGAAATCTGCAATGGGATTTGCGACGCGCTGGGCCAGTGGCCGTTCAGCTTCTCTCGGCCATTACCGACGGCGCTGCGCGCGACCGCATCGCAAAGGCCATGGTTGCGGCGGTAAGGCGCATTCAGCCGCTCGCACCTCACCTTCGCGTGCAGGCTGTCCATCATGATGTCACCGCCGACAATGTGGTCGGCAAGGTCAATGAGGCGGGTCTTTTGATCCCTGATGGCGTCATCGACTTCGGCGATATTATCAGCGGCTGGCGAGCCGGCGATCTTGCCGTCACCTGCGCGGCCCTCTTGCACCAGACGGGCGGCAATCCATTCGATATGCTGCCGGCGATCGCCGCCTATCACGCCATCTATCCTCTCGAGGAAGTCGAAGCCAAAGCCCTCTGGCCATTGATCGTGGCGCGGGCCGTCATTCTCGTCGCAAGCAGCGAGCAGCAGCTTGCGGTCGATCCGCAGAACGATTACGTGCTCGGCAACCTCGCCGCCGAACGACAAATCTTCGATGTCGCGACGGGAATGTCCTTCGACCTTATGGAAGCCGCGATCCTGCAGGCAACAGGCTTTGCGCCCGCTGCCCCTGATACCAGCAGCTGGTCGGCAATCTTTCCGAACCTGCAGAACGAGATCGCCTTTCTCGACCTCAGTATCGACGGTCCGCATTTCGTGGACGGCAACTGGCGCGAACCCGATTTCGACTGGCGGCTCTTGGCGCGCACGGCGTCCGAAACCGGTGCTGCCGCAACCCGCTATGGGGAGTATCGCCTGTCACGGGCCGCTCCGCTCAGCGCCGGCGAACCAGCGAGTTTTGCCCTGCATTCAGACCTTTGCTTGCCAGCCCGCACCTCCATTGCCGCCCCTTTTGCCGGCCGTATTTCGTGGAACAACCAGCACCTGATCCTGAACGGCGATATGCTGAGCCTGCATCTTGATGGCATCGAGACGGACCTTGAAGGCGAGGCTGTCGTCGAAGCCGGTCAGCTGCTCGGGGCCGTCAGCGGTGAAGAGGGCGCGCTGGGCGGACTTCGCCTGCAGCTCTGCCAGCCCGATCTGGCCGATCCACCTCTTTTTGCGACTTCACGCGAGGCTGGGGCCTGGACCATCTTATGTCCGTCCATGAAGCATCTGCTTGGCGCATCTGCCGAAGCGCAACAGCCTGATGACGCACAATCTCTCGCTCTTCGGCAAGCCCATTTTGCGGCTCCACAAAAGCATTATTATGCGACACCACCCCAGATCGAGCGCGGCTGGCGCGAATATCTTTTCGATGTAAAGGGCCGCGCCTATCTCGACATGGTCAACAATGTCACCATCCTCGGGCATGGACATCCCTACATTGCCGAGGTTGCCGCGGCGCAATGGCAAAAGCTCAACACCAACTCCCGTTTTCATTACGGTCTCGTTGCCGAATTCAGTGCGCGGCTTGCATCGCTTGCCCCTGAAGGTCTCGATACAGTCTTTCTGGTCAATAGCGGATCTGAGGCAAACGACCTCGCCTTGCGTCTTGCCTGGGCCCATACTGGCGCACGAAACATGCTGTGCCTGCTGGAAGCCTATCACGGCTGGTCTGTGGCCAGCGATGCCATTTCGACCTCGATTGCGGACAATCCGCGCGCATTGGAGACGCGGCCGGCATGGGTTCATGCCATCGCCTGCCCCAATACCTATCGCGGCGAATTCAGAGGTGAAAATGCAGCAGAAGCCTATCTTCAGGCAGCGCGCAGCAAGCTTGACCTGATCGAACTTAGCGGAGCGGGGCTCGCCGGCTTTATTTGCGAAGCGGTCTACGGCAGCGCTGGCGGTCTTCGCCTTCCGGCAGGCTATCTTGCCGGCATCTATCAAGAAGTTCGCGCGCGCGGTGGGCTTTGCATCGCCGATGAGGTGCAGGTCGGATACGGCCGGCTTGGCGATCATTTCTGGGGGTTCGAAGAACAGGGCGTGAGGCCTGATATCATTACCTTGGCAAAGTGCATGGGCAACGGACATCCGCTCGGTGCCGTGATCACAACCAAAGAGATCGCCGCCTCGCTGGAACGAGAAGGCTATTTCTTTTCGTCGTCCGGAGGCAGCCCTGTCAGCTGCGCTGTCGGGATGGCCGTTCTTGATGTCATGCAGGCCGACAACCTTCAGGAAAATGCCCGGCAGATCGGGGCGCACCTGAGGTCGCGTCTGGAGGCGCTTGCCGAGAAGCATCCTCTGCTTGGCGCGGTCCACGGCATGGGGCTTTACCTCGGTGCCGAATTTGTGCGTGACGCCGAAACGCTTGAACCGGCAACGCATGAAACCGCACTGATATGCGAGCGGCTCCTGGAACTTGGTGTCATCATGCAACCGACAGGCGATCATTTGAACATTCTGAAGATCAAGCCGCCGCTTTGCATCTCACGTGACAGCGCCGACTTCTTTATCGATATGCTGGACATGACACTCCTAGAACTCGCTTAGAACTCGGTCGCTGACACAGCAGGCCATGAAACGGTCGTCGCGGCTGAGACGGCTGCGGCCATTAACCATTTTGTTCATTTTGCGAGATGACCGTTTTTTAATAAAAGTCCCATTGCCGGAATCAGAGCAACTTCCTATCTCTCGTCCGCAGTCGAAACGGTGATCACTGTCATCGAGCTTGCACAGAAGACGCGTAAAGTTTCTTCAGTGGAACGAGAAGAAAGTGGAATGATATTTTTCGGATCGTCGCCATTTTGACATTTTTCGGAATATATTTCCGGTTCACTACCGAATATATTCTACCAGCAGTGTAGAGATCGGTAGCGCGTCGGCAGGAATGCCGACAAGTGCAACGCCAACCGCAAGGAGCAAGACATGACTGAATTTGCCGTGCTCAAAAGCGTCATCGGGCGGTTTGCACTTTGCAATGACCGTCCGGGCGCCACCTCCCGCCCGAGCTGTCGAATGTGACCTTCGTCCCCCGTTAAACGGTCCAGACAAGTCAGTTCGTCATTCGCTGGTGCTTACCGCACCGCAGGAGTACTACGCATGAAAAAAGAAGTAATTGAATATGCAGGCGTGCCCGTCGGCATCGTGGTCCCTCACGAGGACAGGTTGAAGTTCATTGCTGTGAAATTTCACGTCCATGACCTGGACGAGCAGCAGTTCAACTCTCCGGCGGAGGTCAAGCATGCCATCCATGATTTGATGACGCGTCGCGCGCCCCGACCCATTCACGCCTGAGGCGAAAGCGATCTCACATCACCATTTCGCCAGCCGCATTCGGGCACTGCGCTGAAAGTCAGTGACAATTTTTGCAGAGCCCGCTGCGCTGACGTGAATAAAAATTTCATAATATTGATATCGCGCCCGAATGGACCATTCGGGCGCGATGTGTTTATGGCAGCACCTCGCCAATGCTTTGGTGTGTCAGCTCCCTTCTCATGCGCTTGCCGTTGTCCCGAAATTGCGCGAAGGATAGGCCCGACTTCACCGCCATCGGCTTCTGCGAGGAAAAGACATGCTCAATCTTCTCACCGATATCGAAGGGGTCCGTGTCGGGCATGCAACCGACCTCAAGCTTGGTTCCGGTGTAACTGCCATCGTTTTTGATAGTCCGGCGAAAGCCTCCGGGCTTGTCCTTGGCGGAGCACCGGGCGGACGTGATACGGCGCTTTTAGATCCCTCAATGACGGTTGGCGAGGTTGATGCCTTCGTATTATCGGGTGGCTCGGCCTTCGGGCTAGATGCGGCCGGGGGCATGCAGGCCGGCCTGCGGGAGGACGGCCGCGGCTTTCTGGTCGGCGACAAGCGTGTGCCCATCGTGCCGCAGGCGATTTTAATGGACCTGTTGAATGGCGGCGATAAGGAATGGGGACGCTACTCTCCTTATACCGAGCTAGGTTACGCCGCCTATAGGGCGGCCGAAAAGGGCGCTTTTGCGCTGGGCAGCGTCGGTGCAGGCACCGGCGCGACCACAGCATCGGTGAAGGGCGGCTTGGGTTCGGCCAGCGCACGCACGGCGGAAGGCCACCGCGTTGGCGCCATCGTCGCCGTCAACGCGCTCGGCTCGCCGCTCATCGGTGAGGGGCCGCACTTCTGGGCGGCGCCTTATGAACGGGACAAGGAATATGGCGGCCTCGGCCTGCCCGCGCAGTTTGATGCCTCGCATATTGCGATGCGCCTGAAGGGCTTCAAGATCACCGCGACCACGATCGGCCTCGTTGTCACAGACGCGGTTCTGACCAAAGCCGAAGCCCATCGTCTTGCGATCATGGGACATGACGGGCTGGCGCGTGCCCTACTGCCGGCGCATCTTCCGTTTGACGGCGATACCGTATTTTCGGCCTCGACCGGCCACAAGCCGGTTCAGGATGTCGGCACGCTGATGGAGTTGTGCCACCTTGCCACTATCGTCATGGCGAGGGCGGTCGCGAAAGGCGTTTATCACGCCAACGCCCTCCCCTATGACGGGGCGCAGCCCGCCTGGTCGGATCGCTTCGGTCAGCCGGCTTAACGAACAGAAACACTGCCCATGTCGATGCAACTCAAAGCCCTTCTTTATTTTGATGAACTGGTTCGCACCAAATCCATGCGTCAGGCGGCCGAGAACCTTAACGTCGCCCCGACCGCGATCAGCCGTCAGATCGAAAATCTGGAAGAGCATTTCGGCGCACCGCTGGTCGAGCGAAGCACGAGAGGCGTCACGCTGACGGCTGCAGGAGAGTTGCTGGCGAGCCAGGCCGGACGGACCTTGCGTGAGCTCGATTATGTGGAACGGCTCATCGAAGATCTCAAAGACCTTGAACGCGGCCGCGTCAACATCTATGCGAGCGGCGCGAGCGTTGCCTACCTGCTCGGTCCAGCCTTGGCCGCCTTCAGCCTGCAATATCCGAAGCTCCGGTTCGAGGTGACGATCGGCAGTGCGCCTCAGGCCGTGGAGGCTGTGCGCGATGCTTTTGCGGATATGGCCATCACCTTGTTTACGCCGCCAGCGCCCGATCTCGACATTCGCCTTCATGCCGAGGTGCGCTATGACCTTATTGTCGGCGCCGCTCATCCGCTGGCCTGCAAGAAGCAGGTCAGCCTTGACGATGTATTGCACGTTTCGCTGGCTCTGCCGGACGGCTCTTTCGGCTTCCGCCAAAGCTTCGATGCACTGTTGCGCAAGGAGAGGGCGAGCGTTGATCCGCTCTTCGTGACAAGCTCCTTGGAAATGCTGCGTGAGCTGATGCTGCAAGGGGTGGCGGCAACTTTGCTCCCAGCTCAGACCATGCTTCGCGATATTAAGGCCGGCCGGCTTGTTGCCGTCCCGCTTGAAGACAGCGCCGCAATCCGCACCCGGATCGATCTGTTGATCGCCCCGGATCGTCAGCTTTCATTCGCGGCAAAGAAACTGATCGGCTTTCTGGACGAGTTCATGCGCGAGCAAGTCGCTCGGTAACCTTCCTATCAAGGCCAGACCGCCAGGGGCTTTATCTGCGTATCGTTTTCCGATACACCGAGAACACAAAAACGATACATGGATCAATGAGCGGCCGCTGAGCCCTTGGGGTTGCCAGAACAGGATGATGAACATGAGCTTGCCCCCCCTTCGCATGTTTGCGGGCCGCCACTTTGAGAAGGTGGGATTTGGCGCCGCTCTTGCCCTCGGGCTGATGCTCAGCCTTGCCCCGGCGCATGCGGCAAAAACAAGTCTCAATCTCGGCATGAGCATCGAGCCGGCGGGCCTTGATCCGACGGCAGCGGCGCCTGTGGCAATCGGCCAGGTCACTTGGCAGAATGTCTTCGAAGGGCTGGTGACGATCGGTGAAGACGGAAAGGTGCGCCCGCAATTGGCTGAAAGCTGGCAGATTTCGCCCGATCTTCTGACCTACACGTTCAGGCTGCGCGAAGGCGTCAAATTCCATGATGGTAGCGCCTTCGATTCATCGACCGCCAAGTTCTCGCTGGACCGCGCACGCGGCGAAGCGTCCATCAACCCGCAGAAGCGCTTTTTCGCTTCGATCGCTTCGATCGAAACACCAGATCCGCGAACGCTCGTCCTGCATCTTTCCGCCCCGACCGGAAGCTTGCTTTACTGGCTCGGCTGGCCGGCTTCGGTCATGGTCTCACCCAATTCTGCCGAGACTAACAAGACCAACCCTATCGGGACGGGACCCTTCCGGTTCGTGCGCTGGGTCAAGGGCGACAGGGTCGAGATGGAAAGAAACGGCGACTACTGGGACAAATCTGCTTCCGTTAAGCTCGATAAGGTCAGCTTCAGGTTCATTCCCGATCCTCAAGCGCAAGCTGCCGCTCTCAAATCCGGCGATGTCGACGCCTTTCCGGAGCTGACTGCGCCGGAGTTGATCGAGAGCTTCAAAGGGGATGACCGTCTGACCGTCGAAATCGGCAACACCGAATTGAAGGTCGTGGCCGGAATGAACAACAGCCGCAAGCCGTTCAACGACAAGCGGGTGCGCCAGGCGCTGATGATGGCGCTTGATCGCAAGACGATCATCGACGGCGCATGGTCGAACCTTGGAACGCCGATCGGCAGCCACTACACGCCCAACGATCCAGGTTTTATTGATACGACGACGCTCCTGCCCTACGATGCGGAAAAGGCCAAAGCCCTGCTTGCCGAGGCAGGCTATCCGAACGGCCTGAGCTTCACCATCAAGGTGCCGCAAATGAGCTATGCGCAGCGCAGCGCTCAGGTCATGCAGGCGATGTTTGCCGATATCGGCGTGACCATGTCGATCGAAACCAGCGAATTTCCGGCCAAATGGGTTGCCGATGTTTTCAAGGCATCCAATTACGACATGACGATCGTTGCCCATGCAGAGCCGCTGGACATCGATATCTATGCGCGCGACGGCTACTACTTCAATTACAAGAACCCCGCCTTCAATGATCTGATGACGAAAATTCAAGCAACGAGCGATCCGGCCGTGCAGGCAAAACTTTACGGCGATGCACAAAAGATACTGGCTGAAGACGTGCCTGCTCTCTACCTCTTCGTCATGCCGAAGCTTGGCGTGTGGGACAAAAAGCTCAAAGGTCTTTGGGTCAATGAGCCGATCCCATCCAATGTTTTGACAAATGCATCCTGGATGGATTGAAAGCGATCATGACGAAGGCGGATGGAGATGGCTGATGCGTAGGTCGACGTCAGTATCGCGTCCGTTGCGTGTCGGCTGCACCTCAACGCGATGGAAAAGCGCGGTGCATGAGCCAATCGATCCTCGTTCCGCTCAATCGCGGGCGAAGGGCTGCCGATGATCGCCATCATGCTGCGCCGGCTCGCGGGGCTGTTTTTAACCCTGGCTGCTGTTTCGCTGCTAATCTTCGTGGTCATGGACGTTCTGCCGGGAGATCCTGCCTCTATAACGCTCGGCACCTCCGCCTCTCCAGATACGCTGGCCGCGTTAAGGGAGGAGATGGGGCTCAACCAGCCTGTTCTCCTGCGTTACCTGCACTGGTTGGCGGGTGTAGCGCATGGCGACTTTGGACGATCCTATACCTATGGCGTGCCTGTTGCCGATCTCATTGCCGAACGCCTGACGGTGACCTTGCCACTGGCTCTCATGGCAATTCTCCTTTCCGTCGCGATCGCCCTGCCTCTGGGGGCTAGCGCAGCCGCCAGAAGAGGCGGCGCGATCGACAATTTTGCGACCTTTTTTGCGCAAACATCCATTGCGGTTCCGGCCTTTTGGACAGGCCTTCTTCTTATTCTTCTATTTTCGACGCGGCTTGGGATCTTGCCGTCTGGCGGATTTCCCGGCTGGTCTTCGGCTCCCTGGTCAGCTTTGACGGCGCTGTTGATGCCCGCGGTCTCGCTTGCCATACCGCAAGCCGGCGTGATGACGCGGGTGGTTCGCGCTGCCGTTCTGGAAACGCGCCAGCAGCCCTATGCCCGTACGGCTCTGGCAAAGGGCCTTTCTGCCAGACGGATCCTTTGGCAACATTGCGTGCCGAATGCTCTCGTGCCCATGCTCGCAATCCTCGGCCTGCAATTCACATTCCTCGTGGCAGGATCCGTTCTCGTCGAAAACGTGTTCAATCTGCCTGGTCTCGGGCGGCTTGCCTACCAGGCCCTTTCGCAGCGCGACATCGTTGTGATGCAAGATGTCGTTCTTGTATTTGCCGGTCTCGTCATCATCGTCAATTTCCTGGTCGACCTCAGCTATCTTGCGGTCGACCCGCGCTTGCGAAGCGAGAGCGCATGACGATCTCAATGTCCATCCGTCTCCTATGGAACCTGAAGCACCGGCGCCGAAGCTCGATGCGCTTTTGGATCGGCGCGATCATCATCGGCATGCTCTGCGGCACCGCAGCGCTTTCGCTTTTTTGGACCCCGGCACCACCAAGTCGAATGCAGATTGTCCACAAGCTCCAGCCGCCTCTGAGCTTCGGCGTGCTGGGAACGGACCAGTTCGGCAGGGATGTCTTATCCATGCTGATGGCTGGCGCCTGGAATTCCCTATCGATCGCCGTAAGCGCGGTGTTCATCGGCGGCGTTGTCGGATCATTTCTTGGCATTAGCGCTGCCGCCCTACGCGGGCTGGCGGAAACGATCCTCATGCGCATTTGCGATATATTATTCGCTCTACCGCCCATTTTATCAGCGATGATACTCGGCGCATTTCTTGGACAGGGACGCTTTACGGCAATCATCGCCATAGCCACGTTCATGGTGCCCGTCTTTGCCCGGCTTACGCTCGCCACGGCACGGCAGGCATGGAGCCAAGCTTATGTGATGGCCGCCCGCGCCATCGGCAACAGCCGATTTTCTATCTCGCTGCATCACGTCCTGCCAAACATCGCCAACCAGATCCTCATACAGTCTGCCACCCAGCTTGGACTTGCCGTTCTGACGGAAGCAGGTCTCAGCTTTCTTGGTCTTGGGCCCGCCCCTCCTGCGCCAAGTTGGGGCCGTATGCTTGCCGATGCGCAAACCTTCCTCAGCCTCGCGCCGTGGCTGGCCATCCTGCCAGGCCTAGTCATCGCCCTTGCCGTTCTGGGCTTCAATCTCCTCGGAGATGGCTTGAACGCGCTTCTCGATCCTCGCGACACAGGCTATTGATCGCCAGCCCTACCGCGATCAAACTGCAACGGTCAAGGGCGCCGATATTGCGTCGGCTGCCCATAAAGATGGCCGATGCGGGCGATGGCATCATCGAGCCTCTCTCGCGCCACCGTCATCGTGTTGCCGTTGGCGTGAATCATCGTTTCAGCGTCTTCCATGATCGCAACATGGCCCTTCCAGAACACCAAATCGCCGTGCGTCAAGTCGCTCCGGTCGATCGGCATGCCAAGCCCTGACGCCTGCATATCGGTATCGCGCGGTGCGGACTGCCCGGCCATCAACATAGCCAGCTGCACGAGACCCGAACAGTCGATGCCGAAACCCGAACGCCCACCCCATAGGTAAGGCGTTTCCAAAAACCGCGCGGCAACCGCGACATAATCCTCTTCCGGCGGCTCAGTGAGTGGACGCACGTGACGGGAGAACAGCGCCTTCCCGTTGCTCAGGACGATATAATGGTTCCCTCTTGCCTCGGCATGTTCGGCAACCGTCACGCGACTTCCCATGGACAGCGTTGCGACATGAGGCTTTCGCAATTCAGGCTCTGGATAAACGAAGGTTCTTGGGACCGTGACGATATGGGTAGGCGCCGGCTTCGCCAAGCTGACCGCCTCCTCAGGCAGGTAGCCGACATAGCCATCCGATAGAGCCTTGCCCCAGCACCAGCCATTGCGACGCTCGAAGATCGTGATCTCTTCGCCGTACAAGATTTCGGTGTCGATACCACGCTCGACCTCAGGCTGCGGCCGCAGCGCAATGACGGGAACGGTCACACGGCCAGCCTCGCCGGACGCAAAGCGCGCAGCTTCCACCAGTCCTTTGAGCGAAGCGTCGGCAAGGTCGGGTCGATAGGCGTTCAGGCGACGATCAAGCTCGGTCATGATTTAGGGTCTCCCATGCTTTGTGGAGCGGCATACATCGCGGAGGGCGTCTACCCCATGGATAGCACGATAACAGGCTTCAGGCGCCAAGATCGCGTCCCTGCAAGCGAATGACATCCCCTAGCTTCTCAAGATAGAGTGCGCCGCCAACGGTGCGCTTAATCAGGACATTGCGGCGATCGGTATCATCGCGCACGCGATCCACAAGACCTTTTTCCCCCATTGTGTCGAGAGCACGCGTGATCACTGGCTTGGTGACGCCAAGCGTTGCGGCCAATGCTCTGACAGTATGCGGTGGCGGAATAAGATAGATATGCAGGAGGATCGCCATCTGACGTAAGGTGAGGTCGCCCTCGCCCTGGCGAACCTGCTCAAGGGCGACACGGTGCCAAAGCCCCAGAGCCTGTGATGCAGTCAATTCGATTGGCAAAGCCCCTCCAAACCGGCGAAGAGCGCGATTCTTCATGAATGACCGGCCACTGACCGGTGCGCTCAGTGTCTCATTTTGGTTCGCCCAGGCGGGGAAGGCAACGTTGCCTTCGTTGCTGTGGTAAACGAAAAATAAACGGCGCGAGAAACTCGCGCCGCTGCCTTGATCAGAAGTCCTAACGGACCGATTGGCGCAGATAGTGGAACAGGGCGCGGATCGCCTGTGCCTCGCCGCCACCAGGCGAATGCGGTCGCTCGGTGGGCGCCCAGCCGAAAATATCGAAATGAACCCAGCTCTTTGCCTTCTCCACGAAGCGCCTGAGAAACAGGGCGGCTGTGATGGCGCCGGCCATGCCGCCGGACGGTGCATTGGTGATATCGGCAAATTTCGCGCGGATATCTTTTTCATAACCAGCGTAAAGCGGCATGCGCCACAACGGATCGTCGGTTTCGAAGCTTGCATCGGACAGTCTGTCCGCAAGGTCCTCATCGTCCGTGAAGAATGGCGGCAAGTCGGGACCGAGTGCGACACGCGCCGCACCCGTCAAGGTGGCCATGTCGATCATCAGATCCGGCTCGCGCTCATCGGCATAGGCCAGTGCGTCGGCGAGGATCAACCGTCCTTCTGCGTCGGTGTTATCGATCTGGACGGTCAGACCCTTGCGGCTCTTGTAAATATCGCCAGGCCGGAAGGCATTTCCCGCGATCGAATTTTCGACCGCCGGCACGACGACATGAAGATCGACCTTCAACTTCGCGTCCATGATCATCAGCGCCAGGCCCATGACGTTGGCAGCGCCTCCCATGTCCTTCTTCATCAAAAGCATGGAGGAAGACGGCTTGATGTCCAGCCCGCCGGTATCAAAGCAGACGCCCTTGCCGACGAGGGTAACCTTGCGGTGTCCCTTCTTGCCCCATTTCAATTCCAACAGGCGAGGCTCGTCAGCGCTGGCCCGGCCAACCGTATGAATAAGGGGAAAGTTCTTCTCCAGAAGATCCTTTCCTCGAATCACGGAGAACTCGGCTTTGTAGAAAGTCGCCAACGCACGGAAGGCCTCTTCCAGCTGATTCGGCCCCATATCGTTGGTCGGTGTATTAATCAGATCGCGCGCCAGGAAGACGCCAGACAGCTGACGCTTGATATCGGCTGCATCGGCATCGCGCGGGATCATCAAGGTTGCAGCAGCAGGTTTTTCCGATTTGTAGCGATCAAAGCGATAGCTGCCGAGGCCAAAGCCGAGCGTCAGGCGATTCGCCGTCAAAGGGGCGATTTCGATGTGCCAGTCGCCGGCTGGCAACGTGCGTGCGAGTTTACCGGTAATATAGGGCTGTTCGGAGGGGTTCGAGCCAAGCCCGAACAAGGCACCGCCAAGATGCCCATCTTCCTTGGGAATCAACAGAAGCGAGCCGCTTTCGGCTTTCCAGCCGGCCTTCTTCGCCCAATCGAGGGCAATTGGGTCGATCGATCCCGTTTCAATATGGGCGGGCGTTACCGCAAATATCGGCAGCGTTGCGCCGCCCTTTGTGTTGAAGGGGTAAGCGCGCTCTATGAACTGGTAGGGCATGAGATCCTCGGGTCGCCTCTCGGTCTGATTTAACGATTCATTAGGGTTAACAGATTATTGCTTTAGCGAAGATTGCGTCAAAACCTTTCCTGTTCCGCATTGGGTCGCACGCGTGATGATCGGGAAAGCGCCATGATTGCCAAATACCGCCATTTATCTGGAAAACAGCTGAGAACAGGGGTCGCTTACTCCCTTCTGGTGATCGCTCTTTCCGGCTGTTCCACGAATTCGAAAGATCGCCTCACGACCGGTTCGATCCCGAAGTACAGCCAGCCGGTTGATGGCACGAACCAGAACCAACTGCGCTCGGCGACCGAGGCTGCAGGACGCATCTACGAGAAAAATCCCCGCGATCCGGTCAATGGCGTCAATTACGCCGCGATGCTGCGCATGGCAGGTCGCGACGCGCAGGCTCTCGCCGTCATGCAACAGGTTGCCATTGCCAATCCCACCGATCGCACCGTACTGGCCGCTTATGGCAAGGCACAAGCTGCTGCGGGGCAACTTCAACAGGCGCTCGATACGCTTGACCGCGCACAGACCCCTGATCGCCCGGATTGGCGCTTGTTGTCGGCACGCGGCGCCGTGCTCGATCAGATGGGTAAAACCGAAGAGGCGCGCCGCAGCTATCGCGACGCCCTCGACATTGCGCCGAACGAACCATCCGTTCTTTCTAATCTTGGTATGTCCTATCTCCTCAGCGGCGATGCTCGCACTGCTGAAACCTATTTGCGCCAAGCCTCTGCGCAACCGGGAGCAGATAGCCGGGTCAGGCAAAATCTTGCGCTTTCTGTCGGTCTTCAAGGTCGCTTTGCCGAGGCAGAACAGATTGCCAAGCGGGAATTGTCACCGCAGCAGGCCGAGGCAAATCTTGCCTACCTGCGCGGTATGCTGTCCCAGCAAAATTCCTGGCAGAAGCTGGCAGCCAAGGACAAAGCGAGCCCATCCAACACAAACTGATCGGCTGATATTCGGGCGTCGCCTTTCGCTGAAGGTCTTGACCGCAAGTCTAATGGAAGCGGTCGATGACCTGGATGATGGCCGGTCCGAGGATCACCATCACAAGAACCGGCAGGAAGAACAGGATCATCGGCACAGTCAGCTTCGGCGGCAGTGCAGCGGCCTTTTTCTCGGCCTCGTTCATCCGCTCGTCACGCCCCTCCTGCGCCAGCACGCGCAGCGCCTGTGCAATCGGCGTTCCGTAGCGATCAGCCTGGATCAGCGCCTGCATGACGGCCTGAACGATTGGAATGCGGGTGCGGGTTCCAAGGTTTTCGAGCGCCATACGCCGATCCGGCAGAAACGACAGCTCGGCCGTCGTCAATACCATTTCCTCGGCGAGCGGCGGTGAGACTTCTCCCAATTCTTCCGCAACGCGGCGCATTCCCGCTTCCATGGAAATACCCGACTCGACGCAGATCAAAAGAAGGTCGAGCGCATCGGGCCAAGCCTTCTTGATCGACTTCTGGCGTTTGGTGATCTTGTTGGCCAACAGAATATTCGGAAGATAGAACCCGATATAGCCGCTGATGAGAACTGCAAGAAGACGCACACCCAGCGGACGATCCGCCAGGTTTTCAAGCCCGAAAACCCAGAAGCCTCCCAACAGGAGGAAGACGAATGGCAGGAGAAAGCGCGCCGCCAGAAACATGTTCAAGGCATTTTCGGAGCGATATCCCGCTGCCTTCAGCTTTCCCATCGTATTTTCATCGACCAGCGCCTTCTTCAGATTGAAACGCTCGACGAGCTTCTTGACCGACAGATTGTCCTGCGGCTTGAGATTGACGCGGCTGCCGGGGCCGTCGGCAGCATGGCGGGCGCGAGCGCGAGCGCGCAGCTGGTCGCGCTCGCTGGAAACTGCTTTCATCCGCTTGGTGAGATCACCGCGTTCGAAAAACGGAATTGCAAGCGTGTAGAGCGTCGCGAAGACGGCGATCGCCACGAGAAACGCGAGAAGCATCGCCGGATTAAGAAGGCTGGAGGCGGTATCCGACGTCATTTGGCAGACTTTCTTAGATCTCGAAGTTGACCATGTTTCGCATGATGAAGATCCCGATCGACATCCATACTGCGGAGGCAGCCATGATCAGGTGCCCGCGAGGATCGGTGAAGAGGATCAGCATGTAATTGGGCGAAGTCAGATAAACGAGCGTAGCGACGATGAATGGAAGCGCGCCGATGATGCAGGCAGAAGCCTTGGCTTCCATGGACAAAGCGGAGACTTTCGCCTTCATCTTCCGCCTTTCGCGCAAGACGCGGGAAAGGTTGGCGAGTGCTTCGGAGAGGTTACCGCCTGCCTGTGACTGGATGGCGATGACGATCGCGAAGAAAGACACCTCCTGCACAGGCATGGACAGCGTCAATCGTGCACAGGCTTCCGGCAGGCTAAGGCCCACTTGCTGGGACTCGATTACGCGGCGGAACTCGCTCTTCACCGGCTCTCGCCCTTCCGTGGCAATCATCCGCACGGCATCGTTGACAGGAAGACCAGACTTGATCGACCGGACGATAACATCGAGCGCATTTGGAAGTTCTTCGAGGAATTTGTCCTGACGACGCTTGATCAGGAAACCGAGCACCCAGCGCGGCAGACCGACCCCGATGACGGCCGGGGCGGCCAGAACGACAAGGAACGGCGCGCCCACGAGCAGCATCATCAAAGCGGCGATGAAGGCTGTAATGCCACAAATCAGATAAAAGCGCTGCAAGGATATGGACAAGCCTGCACGGCTGAGGCGCGCCTTCATCGACAGGTTGCGGCGATGCTTTTCCTGCTGCTGCTTCTCAAGATCTTTGAGGTTGTCCTGGACGGATTTGCGGCGCTTCGACAGTTCCTGCACGCGGTCCCGCGCGACCTTCACGTTGTTTCGGTCGGTCTGGGATGCTGCAAGGCGCGAGACGCGCTGGGTTGTTTTCTTGTCCTGCTCGATACGCGAAAACAAGATGACATAGGCGAATGCGGCGCCCGCAATGGCTGTCAGGAACGCCACAATCAGAACAAGCGGATCTACAGCGGCCACGGCGCTACTCCCTCGACTTCACATCCATGGCGTCTAATGCCGCCGCCAATCGCTTCTCCTCGTTGAAGTAGCGCGCCCTGTCCCAGAAATACGGCTTGTTGATTCCAGTAGAGACATGCCGGCCTACGAGACGTCCGGCGGCATCCTCGCCCTCGATCTCATATCGCAGAAGGTCCTGGGTGATGATGACGTCGCCTTCCATGCCAAGCACTTCGGTGACCTGGGTAATCCGGCGCGACCCGTCTCGCAGACGTGCGGCCTGAATGATGACGTCGACGGAGCCGGAGATGATTTCACGAACGGTTTTGGCAGGAAGGGTGAACCCGCCCATGGCGATCATCGATTCCATACGGCTTAGACACTCGCGCGGCGAGTTGGAGTGGATGGTTCCCATCGAACCGTCGTGGCCGGTGTTCATCGCCTGCAGAAGGTCGAAAACCTCCGGTCCGCGCACTTCGCCGACGATGATCCGCTCCGGGCGCATACGCAGGCAGTTCTTGACGAGATCGCGCATGGTAATCTCGCCCTCGCCTTCGATATTGGGAGGGCGCGTCTCAAGGCGCACGACATGCGGCTGCTGCAGTTGCAGTTCCGCGGTATCTTCACAGGTGATGACGCGCTCGTGCGCATCGATATAGCGCGTCAGACAATTCAGCAGCGTCGTCTTACCCGAGCCGGTGCCGCCGGAAATAATGACGTTGCAACGAACGCGACCGATGATCTGCAGCAGCACCGCACCTTCTGGTGTGATGGCCCCAAACCGCACCAGCTGATCGAGCGTCAGCTTGTCCTTCTTGAATTTACGGATCGTCAGCGCAGGACCGTCGATGGCGAGCGGTGGAGCGATGACGTTGACGCGCGAGCCATCCGGCAGGCGCGCGTCGCAGATCGGGCTCGATTCGTCGACACGTCGCCCGACTTGGCTGACGATGCGCTGGCAGATCGACAGAAGCTGGGCGTTGTCCTGGAAGCGGATTTCCGATTCGATGGTTTTGCCGCCGACTTCTATGAAGGTTTGGCCGGCGCCATTGATCATGATATCGGCAATATCATCGCGGGCCAGTAAGGGCTCAAGCGGGCCGTAGCCCAAGACATCGTTGCAGATATCGTCGAGCAGTTCTTCCTGCTCGGAAATCGACATTGCAAAATTCTTGATGGTGATGATGTCATTGACAATGTCGCGAATTTCTTCGCGTGCGCTTTCGGTATCGAGTTTGGCAAGCTGGGAGAGATCGATGGTGTCGATCAGAGCCGAGAAAACCTGTCCCTTGGTCTGATAATAGTCGTCCGTACGCTGCGCACGGCGACGCTGCGGCACTGCAGGCGTGAAAGAAGCCGCAGGTTCTGGCTTTGCTTCGGCAAAGACAACCGGTCCCTGGGACGGCGTCGGCAACGTTGGCGCAGAAATGACGGGCGCAGGCGCGCCGCCCTTGGTTGCAACCCCGTCACTTGTCCGCTTTCCAAACATTCCAGAATACTCCCTCGCCTACCCGGCAGCTACTTCCTGCCAAGCAAGGCTCTAAGGCCACTTTTCTTCGTTTTCTTGATTGCTCCGCGGCCCGTCACGGTGTGCGCAATCTGAGAGAATATCTCGGCCGTCGGTGACTTTGCATCGAGCTCGCTGACCATTCGTCCGCTATTCGCGGCAGTGCCGAACAACGCGATGTCGAAGGGGATGATGGCGATTGGCTCCGCCTCAAGGGGCTCGCAGAAATTCGCGGGCGCGATTTCCGGGCGCTTCGGCATGCCGACCTGGTTGAGGATGAGATGCGGACCCTTGTCGTTTGGCCGCAATTGCCGCAAGGCATCGAGGATATTCTTTGTGTTGCGTAGATTGGCAAGATCAGGCGCAGCGCAGATCACGATTTCATCGACATTGGCCAAAACGGACCGCGTCCAGTCAGACCATTGATGCGGGATATCAAGGACAGTCACAGGAGCGCTTCGCTGAAGAACGTCGAGCACGGGCTGAAAGGCAAGCCCATCGAAATCATAGCCGCGGTCCAAAACAGACGGGGCCGCAAGCAAGGAGAGATTTTGGGAGCACTTGGTCAGGAGACGGTCAAGAAACACCTCGTCCAGCCGCTCCGGCGCGGCGACCGCTTCGGCAATCCCTTGCGCAGGATCCTGATCGAAATCGATATTGGCTGTGCCGAACGGCAGATCGAGATCGGCGAGAATCGTCTCGGTAGAGAATAAAGAGGAAATGCCGAAAGCGCAGTTATGCGCGATCGTCGAGGAACCGACGCCGCCCTTGGCTCCGACAAACGCGATGCTGCGGCCGAGCGGCTCCGCATCGGGATCAGCGAAGATACCGGCAACGGTGCGCAGCATATCTGCCATATGAACCGGCTGAACGATATAGTCCGAGACGCCGTTGCGCATGAGTTCGCGGTAGAGCTGAATATCATTATAGGAGCCAACCACGATCACCTTGGTGGATGGATCACAAACCTCTGCAAGCGGGGCAAGCTCGGCCAGAACACCGGCCCGATTGGCCTTGGTTTCAACAATGACGAGATTGGGGGTGGGGGCGCCCGCAAACATGTTGACTGCAGCACCAATGCCGCCGCTCGTCACGCGCAGGCTGACTTTGCTCATCCTGCGGTCATGGCCGCATTTTTCCATCACACGCAGCAAGGCTTCGCTTTCGCAGAAGGCATGGATGGAAATCCGCGGCAACGGTCTGATCGCTTCGAGTTCAGACATGGAAGCCGTCTCGTCGATCAACGGAGCTTGGTCGTCTGCCTTTATCGCATAATCCATCGCGCTCACGCCAGCTCTCCTAAAAACCGCCGGCGTTGCCGGTGTCCGTGTCTTTCAAAACAGTGCTGCGCTCACGGTATTCCTTCAGCGCGGCCTCGCGCCGATCGGCGTCGATCGCCGTCATACCGCGCGGCGCAATCAGGTCTTCAGGATTGGCGACCTGCGCTGCCAGATTGTTTTGGGTGGCGCAGCCGAAATTGTAATAATTTTGATTGACCATATCCGCATTGATATCCTTGGGCCATTGACCGCATGGCGAGGTCATTGCGGTGATTGCCGTGAATGACAGTCGAATGGGCGCAGCATCTTGCGGGCCTGCTGCCTGGTAGCCGCTATAGACGATTTTCGAGCTCGGAATGCCGCGCGCGATCAATTCGCTACGGACCTGAGGCCGCAATTCGGCGGCCGCACGAGCATTGGGCGATCCGCTCGGCGTCATCAAATAAACCGGCCCGGAGGCTCTGGAACGATAGCTCTGGACGAAACCGCGCAGCAAATCGCGTTGCGCCATGGTCAAGCGCCGATCTGTGCTGGCCACCGGCAGATCCGTCGCCTGCTGCGCCTCGGCCACGACGATCGGATGACGTTGGCGGTAATCGTCCGGGATTCCCCCTGTCGTCATTGTATCACGTTCGGTATTGCAGCCCGTCAGGACCGCCGATGTGGCGATGATCGCAACGAGCGGCATGATTCTTATCGCAGAGCGTCGAGCAGCGATGTGATTCAGGTTCTTTGGCCGGCTTGAATTTTTCGTCATGACTGATGCCCGCCTTGGTTATTTGTAGATGAAGCCGATAGAGCCATGGAATTGCGCATCGGCAACGGGCGCCTGACGCCCTCCATAGACCTTGTTCACGCGATTGAGCAGGAACGCGTCGCCATCGTTCGCGGCACTGAAATTGTCGTCGGGCCGGTTCAGTTGATCGCGCGCGACGGGCCGAACCAGGTAGGGTGTTGCAATGATGACAAGTTCTGTTTCATCGCGCTCGACGCTTTTCTGGCGGAACAGAGCGCCCAGAATGGGGATCTTGTTGGCGCCTGGTGTTCCGTTCGTCACCTGCGAGACGTTATCGCGAATGAGGCCGGCCAGCGCGATGGAGCCGCCAGAAGGAAGCTCTACCGATGTTTCGGCGGACCGCCGCTGATAGGTGTTGTTCACCCCGCCGGCGACCGGCTCGGAGACATAGGTCTTGATTTCAAGACTGATGCGCCCCGACGAAAGAACCACCGGTTTGAAGGCAAGGTTGATCCCGTAGTTATAGGGTACGACGGTGACGTTGCCGTCTTTGTCGGTTGTCGAGTAAAGAACCTGGCCGCCTGAATTGAAAGTGGCAGCCTGGCCCGAAATCGCCGTCAATGTCGGCTCGGCAAGCGTGCGCACAACCTTGGCCTGCTCAAGCGCATTGAGATAGGTGGTAATGTCGTATTTGCCGATCGCGCTTTTGAAGAGGGCTGCAAGACCGCCGCCGCCAGCCGCTGCATTCCTGTCGGACGCAACGTTTCCAAGCTGCGCGACACTGACGCCAGACGAGTTACTGACGAGATTGTCAAAGCCAATCTGTTTCAAGACTTCGCGGCGAACTTCTGCAATCGTGACTTTCAGCGTGACCTGGTCCTCTCCTTCGATTTGAAGAAGATTGACGACCTGTGAGCGCTGCCGGTTTTCACCGAAGATTTCCGTCGTGCTTTGCTGTGTGGTCGCCTCACCGCCCTTGAGAAAGGCGCTGGCGAGATCGACGGCTTTCGACGAATCCTGCGGTGTTCTGACCGACCCGGAAAGCACGATGTTGTCTGAAACAATTTCAACTTTGATATTCGAATCGGGAATGAACCGGCGCAGGTTCGCTTCCAAACCCGAGACGTCGCGTTCGATCTCGATGTCGATACTGACGATTTCCTGACCGTTTGCGCCGAAAATGAACACATTGGTCTGGCCGACCGTCTTGCCGAACAGATAGATGCGACGTGAAGTTCTCGTCACGGCATCGGCCATGGTGGGATCAGACACCAGGATGTCATGGGCATCCTCTGGAAGATCGATGACAAGAGCCTTTTTCAGACCGAGCTTCAGCCGCCGATGCGCGCCTGGACCGCTTTGTGCGATCCGTACGATACTGTCGCTGTCGGCGTGCGCAATGTTGGCTGTCATCGGCAGCAGGCCCGAAATGGCCAAGGCCAGAGACAAGCCACCGCGAATGAAGCCATTTCTAAGTTGGACCGTTTCGCCCATTTTCTTTCCTACTCGCTCTTTGGCGGCGTAAAGCCATCCGGGGCGATCTTGCCGGACTTGATGACCTGCACCATGCTGCTGGAATCGGGACCCGTCAGGAGATCTTCGGGGGCGACTGTGTCCTTCTCCTGGGAATCGGCAACGGAGCGGAGTGCCAGCGAAATGCGCACCGCCAGCTGCTGGGCGACCGTCAATGCCTTTGCCTGGTCTGGAGTCAGCTCCAAGGTCGCAGTCGTTCCCAGCACCGTTTTGGAGCCGTCTTCCTTTTCCTGGATTTGCTGATCGATCGCGAGGACCCTGACGTTTGTAAGGACCGTTTCACTTCGATATTTGCCGTCCGCCTCAGGCTTGCGGACCATGAGAACGTCGACGCGATCATTGGGAAGAATAAAGCCGCCAGCACCCGTCACAGCCGTGATATCCGTGGCGACGGCGCGCTTACCGGCCGGCAAGAGAGACGACATGACCCGACTTGACGAATCGGCCACCTTTTCAGGACGAAGCGGCTCGCCTTCAAAGAGCGGCAGCCGTACCACTGCACCCTGAAGATCGCGAATAGCGTTTGGTTTTTCGCTCTCCGTTACAAGGCCTGCGACGACACCGCTTTTGGGCCAAGGCATCCAGCGCACCGACTTCTCGTTGATGCGTGCGCCAACCGGCATATTGGCGCTGACGACGAGCACGTTAACGCTCGGTTCTCTTTCAATGACGGACTGGACCTGAGTGACGACATTCTGACGGCCGGCCAGATTCATGGCGATGAAGCCAGCGAGTCCCGCTGCAACAACGGCCACTCCCATAATCACCAACCGCGCGGGTTTCATAGAATTATCCCCTCAGGACTCAGCTCTGCTTGTCCCGGAGAATTGCCGCCAATTGGTGTAATTATAGTTAATGGAGCCCTTATTATTTTGGTTAAAGAGACTTTAACATGGGCTATACTTGCTTCACATCAATGACATTGCATTGTCAAACAATGGGGTGGACGGAAAGGCTAGAAAGCCACCCGCCGCTATGGCAATGCCATAAGGAATTTTACGTGTTGTCAGGAAAGACTGGGGAAGCCTAACGCCCGCTGCAGCAAGCAGCGACTGCTGACTGCGCGCGACCAAGATCACGATCGCCAGAACGCCGCCCATGGCAGCCGTGTAGGCGAGAAACTGGATCAGCGGCTCGCCGAAACCGAACCAGACCGCGCTTGCGGCCAATAATTTCGCGTCGCCGCCCCCCATGATGTTGAGAGCGAAACAGGCAAAGCAAACAATGAGGACGCAGACGCCGGCTGCCAGATGAAGACCGAAAAGCGGCCATGCCATTCCCGTTAAAGGGGCGAGAAGCACGAAACCCAAGATGAGGATGATCGAAATCCTATTGGGGATCGTTAGCGTCAGAAAATCAGAAATGGCCGCGAAGGCCAAGCAAAGAGGGAAGACCGTCAACAAAGCACTGGATATGATGTTTGGCACGTATCTTTCCCCAATGAAGTAAAAGTGCCGCTGGTTCAACAAGCGGCACTTTTTTCCCGTCTCAGCAGCCTGAGATGCTTGCATTGGTGCAAGCGTCAGACATTTTGGTGCTCAGCCCGTTGAATGTTGCACCAAGCCTGTTACCCAACGAGCTGGCACCAGCAATCAGAGCAACGGAGATCAGCGCGGCAATCAAACCATATTCAATTGCTGTCGCTCCTGACTCATCACGGATGAACTTCTTAATGACATTGACCATTTGAAACTCCCGGTAATAGAACGTTGTCGTTCACACGCGCCCAAGTGTCATGGATCATACCCATTTCAGTTTTCTTAATGAGGAACGCGTTAACCGGCTCTTCAATCGTCAATGAATATTGGACGCCATTCTAGAAAAGGGCTGCCTCGATCAGAGGCAGCACCGTGTTAGAAGATTAGCAGCCTGTGCCGCCAGCAGCCGTACAAGCGCCGTTCATCTTGGTGCTGAGACCTGTGAAGGTCGCGTTAATTTTGTTGCCCAGCAGGCCAGCACCGGTGATCAATGCAACGGAGATCAACGCGGCAATCAAACCGTATTCAATTGCAGTTGCGCCGGATTCGTCTTTGAGAAAACGGCTAATAAGCTTGCCCATAATATTCCTCGAACAGTTGGTTGATGTCAGCATGTCCGCCAACCCTGCCGTTGATCGGATGAGCGGAACACTAGCCAAACGCAATTTCCGCCGGCTTAAAATAAAGGGTTAACGAAAATCTAATCTGAGAAAGCGAACGACTTAGCATTAACAAAATACTTATTTTCCGGTTAAACTCAAAAATAATACTTCATATATTGGAAATAATACAATCTATACTTTGTATTTTCGCCATCCCGCCCACTTCCACAAAACTTCAGCACATGTCCGCTTTTGTGCTTAAGGCTTCATTCACCAATCTTATCCATTCTAGGGCGCGACATTACTTTCAGCGTGAGGAAATGATGCTAAACCGCGGCGCGGCGGTCATTGCGGCCAGCCTGGCCTGCCTGCTCGGCGGACAAACGGCCAAGGCCGAGGATGATCTCCTTCGTATCTATATGAACCAGGCGCGTGTCCTGAAGCTTGATCGTCCCGTAACGAAAGTGATCGTCGGCAATTCGGACGTCGCCGATGCGACCGTTGCAGATGCCAGAACGATCGTGTTGACAGGGCGCAACTTCGGAACAACCAATCTGGTTCTCCTCGACGCTGAGGGGAATGCCGTCGTCGACGAGACCGTTCTTGTGACCATCGACGAGCGAAGAACGGTAAGAGTGTTCCGGCAGACCGATCGCAGCGTTCTTTCCTGCGCACCCGTTTGCGAACAAGACGTCACCCAGTCTTCGACGTCTACTCAGACACAGACACCGGCTGCCACAACCCCTTAATTCGGCTGCAAAGCCGGCAATCTCTGCTCTTTCGAAACGGAAAATAAACAAATGCACTTTAGCATTTGCCGTGGTCAGAGATTAGAACGCAATGAGTGCATTTTTGAGAAGGCAAAAGCCGCACGCGGCCGGAACGTCAAGCCGCAGAAGCATGCGGCTATTCCTGCGTTCGTCCGACGGTGCGGCTGCTATCGAATTCGCTCTTCTCGCTATTCCCTACTTCATGGTGATTTTTGCAATTCTGGAAACCTTTGTTGCTTTTGCAGGCGAGCAATTGGTTTATTCGGCGGTCGATACGCTGAGCCGCAAGATCAGGACCGGCCAGATCACTTACAATATGGGGCGTACGACGGATATGAACACCGTCGGTCAGTTCCGGCAGGCTGTCTGCGACGAGATCAGCATTCTCATCAAGTGCTCGAGTAGCGAGGTCTCCGCGCCCGCAAAGCTTTACGTCGACGTCCAGACCTTCACCTCCTTTGCAAATATCCCGACGGCCATCCCCCGAGTTTCCTCAGCCGCCTTTGCCGATCTCGACCCCTCGAAGATGAAGTATGCCTTTGGTGGTCCAGGCACGATCAACATGGTGCGCGTTTATTATCGGTGGCAGATCATCACGGATATCATTCGACCTTATGTGACCACCATTCGGCCGGCCGATGGCTCCATGCCGCGTGATTTTCTAATCGTGGGGACAGCCGCCTTCCAGAACGAGCACTATCCATGATGTGGAAAAGGGCGCTCATCGTTCCTACAGCGATCAAGCGATTTGCGACCAGCCGCTCCGGTGCTGGCGCCGTGGAGTTTGCAATCGTCTTCCCGATC
The DNA here is from genome assembly GCF_037199735.1 of Oryzifoliimicrobium ureilyticum. Taxonomy (NCBI): domain Bacteria; kingdom Pseudomonadati; phylum Pseudomonadota; class Alphaproteobacteria; order Hyphomicrobiales; family Rhizobiaceae; genus Oryzifoliimicrobium; species Oryzifoliimicrobium ureilyticum. The sequence continues at coordinate 242,723 of NZ_JBBBVQ010000006.1, forward strand.
CTGCTGGTCATCTACATCTGCTCGTTTGAACTTACGATCGGTCTTAGCATCAGCAAGCGCGTGGCGCGTGCGGGCGCAGCGGTCGCCGACATCGTGACACAGCAACAGGCTGTATCGCCAACCTGGCTCCAGGACATGCCCTATGTGGCAAAGTCCATTCTCGTGCCCTATTCCAGCACTGGCATGGCGCTGAAGATAACCGCCGTCCAAACCGACAATACGGGCAAAGGCTCGGTGACCTGGTCATGGGCGCAGGACAACAGCCGGCCATATTCAGTCCAGTCGAACGTCAATTTGCCAAGCGAACTTCAAACGCCAAACAGCTTTTACATCCGCACGGAGTTTCTGCTTCCCTATTCGCTGACCTTCACGCCGACTTTTCTTCCGGGCGCATTGCGCACCATTACGATCAAGCGGACCTATTATTATAGGCAAAGGCAAGGCGACGCCATCGGCTGCAGCCTTTGTTGAGGGCGCGGACCGGCATCGTTCGACCGGCAGCTTTGTGCACAACGCCGGATTTTGCTTGACGCAGGCGGCGCAAAGACGACAAATCGCCCGAGTTTGATAAAGGACCATCTGAAGATGGCGCGTGCCTTCCTTCTTGTTCTAGACTCTTTCGGTATCGGTGGAGCGCCTGATGCCGGCCATTATGGCGACGAAGGGGCTGATACGCTTGGCCATATTGCCGAGTTCTGTGCGGCTGGCGTTTGCGACCGGCCTGGGTTGCGCGAGGGTCCGTTACAGCTTCCGAACCTTAGCGTCCTTGGCCTTCTTGAGGCCGCTCGCCTTGCAACGGGCCAGTATCCGGCGGGCATGGCAATCCCGGATCGGGTCTACGGCATCTTTGGATGCGCGAACGAAATATCGAAAGGCAAAGACACACCCTCGGGTCATTGGGAAATTGCCGGTACGCCCGTCAATTTCGACTGGGGCTATTTTCCCGCCGGCGATCAGGCATTTCCAGCCGAACTGGTCGATGCTCTGTGCGAGGAAGGAAAGGTGCCTGGGATACTCGGCAATTGCCACGCATCTGGCACGGATGTGCTTTCGCGATTTGGCGAGGAGCATATCAGGACCAGCAAACCAATCTGCTATACCTCTGCAGATTCCGTTTTTCAGATCGCCGGGCACGAGAAATATTTCGGCCTGGAGCGGCTCATGGCTTTCTGCAGCGTCGCACGAGGTCTCCTCGACGCCTATAATATCGGGCGCGTGATCGCGAGACCCTTCATTGGGGAGACAGCCGCAGACTTTCAAAGAACGGGGAACCGAAAGGACTTTTCGGTACCGCCTCCGAACCCCACGTTGCTTGATCGGCTGGTGGAGGCCGGACGTCGTGTGCACGCAATCGGTAAAGTGGCCGACATCTATGCGCACCGCGGCGTGACCCATGTGGTGAAGGCCAATGGGAACGCGGCTTTGATGGATGCGACGCTCGAGGCCATGGAGTCTGTCGAAGATGGCGACCTCGTCTTTACGAACTTCGTCGATTTCGACATGATCTATGGCCATCGGCGTGATGTTGCAGGTTATGCCGCGGCGCTAGAGGCTTTCGATGCCCGCTTGCCGGAGATCCATCGCAAGATACGGCCGGGCGACCTTATCATTTTAACCGCCGATCACGGCTGCGATCCGACGTGGCGGGGCACCGATCACACGCGTGAGCGCGTTCCGATCATCGCCTACGGTCCTGGCCTTCGCTCGCGTTCGGTTGGCATGCGCGGCAGTTATGCCGATATTGGCGAGAGCATCGCTGAACATCTTGGCATCGCAGCTGGTCCAGCAGGACGGAGCTTTTTATGACCAGCCTGATCAAAAAAGTCGAGTTGCATTGCCATCTCGAAGGGGCAGCGCCTTTATCGCTGACGCAGGCACAGGCGAGAAAATACAATGTCGATCTTTCGCAATGGCTTGGTCCGCAGGGATACCTTTGGACCGATTTCGCGAGTTTTCTTCAATGCTATGATCATATCTCCAATGTCTACCGCACGCAGGAGGATTACGCGCTCCTGACGGAAACCTATCTTGCAGAGCTTGCAGGTGTAGGCACGATCTACAGCGAACTGATCGTTTCTCCCGATCACGGAAAACGGATCGGGCTCGGTGCGGAGGCCTATATCGAGGGAACCTGCGAAGGGATCAGGCTTGCCAAGGAAAAACATGGGATCGAAGCGCGTCTCATCGTAACGGGGGAACGCCATTTCGGACCAGAGAGCGTGATCGAAGCGGCACGCTTTGCTGCAAAAGCGCGTCACCCGCTGATCACGGGATTCAACCTTGCAGGCGAGGAGAGAATGGGCCGCGTGGCAGATTACGCACCCGCCTTCGACATCGCCCGCGACGCGGGTCTTGGCTTGACCATCCATGCGGGAGAAGTGTGCGGGCCGTTCAGCGTCGCTGATGCCCTCGATCTTGTTTCACCAACCCGCATCGGCCATGGCGTGCGCGCCATTGACGATCCTACGCTCGTGGCTCGGCTCGCCGAGGTTGGCACGGTTCTTGAAGTTTGTCCGGGTTCGAACATTGCGCTAGGCGTTTATAACGATTTCAAAAGTCATCCTTTGAGAAAGCTCAAGGAGGCTGGCGTCAAGGTAACGATCAGCTCGGACGACCCGCCCTTCTTCCGAACTTCATTGGCGCGAGAATATGAGATTGCTGCGCAGGAATTCGGTTTTTCCGAGGAAGAGATCGGCGATTTCACGCGAACCGGGATTGAAGCTGCCTTTGTGGACGAGGATACACGAAAGAGGCTTCTTGCGGCCCTTTAGCCTTGCGTCGGGATAACGGACCTTCACATTCATACCATGAGGAAAACGATCGTCGCTCTTGCAGTCGATGTGCTTTCCATGAAAGAAACGGGCCGAGAAGAACAAAACGAGAGGGCTTTGCCATGAATGGCGTTACCGTCATCAATCACCCCTTGGTACAGCACAAACTGACCATCATGCGGCGCAAGGAAACCTCTACGGGTAGTTTCCGGCGACTTCTGCGGGAGATCTCCACCTTGCTGTGCTACGAGGTGACCCGCGACCTCGATTTGACGATGGTACCAGTCGAAACACCTCTCGAGACGATCGAAGCGCCGATCCTTGAAGGCAAGAAGCTCGTGTTCGCCTCGATCCTGCGCGCCGGCAACGGACTTTTGGAAGGCATGCTCGAGCTCGTTCCTTCCGCACGTGTTTCCCATATCGGCGTTTATCGAGATCACGAAACACTGCAACCGGTCGAATATTACTTCAAGGCGCCCGAAGATATTGCGGAAAGACTGATCATCGTCGTCGATCCCATGCTGGCGACGGGCAATTCTTCGATCGCTGCGATCGACAAGCTGAAAGAACGGGGCGCGCACAATATCAGGTTCCTGTGTCTGCTGGCCGCACCCGAGGGCATTAAGAACTTCCACGCTGCTCATCCCGACATCCCGATTTTCACAGCAGCGATCGACAGCCATCTGAACGAAATGGGCTATATCGTCCCTGGTCTCGGAGATGCGGGCGACCGTATGTACGGCACCAAGTAATTAACCTTCGCTTAACCAAAAAAGCAAAGTTCAGAGGAGAAGCCGGGAGCATGCGGCTTGCTCCTCCGTTGTCCGTTAGCAGTTTTTCAGGACTTATGGTCTAGCGGAGAAGGTCCCGCATGATGCGGGATTATACAGGAAGGATTTCTGTTCCCATGCTCATGCGCACCATTCTGTTTGCCAGTATTACGGCAGTGGTGACTTCCCAAATCCCCGGCCTGCTGAGCCTTATGCCGGTCGCCGACAATATGTCGGCCAACCTCATCGATCCCGCCGCTACCGGCAGTCTTCCATCATCGTTGCCATCGACGGCCTCTTCCCCAACAAGTGCTGCACGCCTTACCTTTGACGGACAAGGCCACTTTGTCGGCACGTTCTCAGTCAATGGCAAGTTCATCGCCGGCATGGTCGACACGGGGGCAACCTATGTCGCCCTCAACCAAAGCGTTGCAGCCAAGCTCGGTCTGTCGCCAGCCGCCTTTGATTTCCGCTATCCTGTCAATACCGCCAATGGGCGAACAAGCGCGGCAAAGGTGACGCTCAGCGAAATCACCGTTGGAAACGTTCGGGTCAGCAATGTCGAGGCACTGGTGCTTAAAGATGAAGCCCTTTCGACGACTTTGATCGGGATGAGCTTTCTCAACAAGCTCAGTTCCTACTCCGTTAGTGATGGCGCCCTTTCGCTCAATCAATAGCCGGCGCTGCAACAAACGGGCGTAAGGAGGACAGGACGCATTCTCGCCGCCGTCTCCATGGACGGGACTCTATCCTAACCTTGCCAACACCAAAGGTGGTCGATCCTCAGGCGCCTGGTCTATCGTATAAGCCTCCAGAAAGGCTTTTGCCGCTCGTTCGGCCTGGATGTCGTCGGCAGCATGGACGAAGGCGATAGGCTGATTTTCCTCTACGTGACTGCCGAGCGGGCAGAGCGCCGAAAAGCCCACCGTATGATCGATCCGGTCTGAGGGTTGGCGGCGCCCGCCACCGAGCTCGATAACCGCCATACCAACAGCACGGGCGTCGCAGCTGGTGAGATAGCCCTGATATGGAGCCAGGATGGGCTTTATCGTTGGAGCAACGGCCAAATAGGCGGAAGGACGCTCGAGGAGGTCCGAAGGTCCTCCGAGCAGGAAGACCATTTTTGCGAAATGCTCCGCCGCATCTCCCCGGTCGAGCGCCTTGAGAGCTGCCGTTCGAGCCTCCTCCAGCGAAGCGGAAAGGCCTGCCTGAACCAGCATTTCGGCTGCGAGGGTAAGGATAAGCTCTTCGCTGCGGGTGCCTGCCTTTTTCCGGGTCAGAACATCGAGGCAGTGAATGACCTCAAGTGTGTTTCCCGCCGCATCTGCAAGCGGCTCGTTCATATCCGTCACCAAGGCAGACGTCTTCAGTCCCGCGCCGTTCGCCACCTCTACAAGGGCGCCTGCAAGGTGCATGGCCTCGGTTCTGTCGCCCATGAACGCACCGCTTCCGACCTTGACATCAAGGACGAGGCTATCAAGCCCAGCGGCAAGTTTCTTCGACAGGATGGAGGCTGTGATAAGCGGGGGCGAATCGACGGTCGCTGTCACATCGCGGATCGCGTAAAGCGTACGGTCAGCCGGGGCAAGCGATGCCGTCTGGCCGACGATGGCACAGCCGGCCTGCCGCACCACCGCCCGAAACTTTGCGTGATCGGGCGCTATGGAATAACCAGGAATCGATTCCAGCTTGTCGAGCGTTCCACCCGTATGGCCGAGCCCGCGACCCGAAATCATCGGGACTGCGAGCCCGCATGCGGCAGCGATCGGGGCAAGCATGAGCGAAACATTATCGCCCACGCCGCCTGTCGAATGTTTGTCGGCAACCGGTCTTCCGGCATCGTTCCATTGTAGCCTATCGCCCGATTCCGCCATGGCGAGCGTCAGAGCGACGGTCTCGGTTCGGCTCATCCCCTTCAGCCTGACGGCCATCGCGAAAGCACCAATTTGTGCTTCGGACAGCCCCCCTGACGTGATTGCGGCAATGAAGCCTTCGATCTCTCCCGCAGAAAGCTCTTCCCCGTCACGTTTGCGGCGAATGATCTCCTGCGGAAGCATGATCAGTATCCGCCGGATTTTGCCGCAGTGGATTGTGCGCCGGACAAGACATTCAAGATATCGTCAAGAAGGCCCGATGCACCAAAACGGAAGGTTGAGGGCATGAGCCAGTCCGGGGCCATGATGGTTTCGGCAAGTCGCAGATAAAGCGCGGCATCGGCAACACTGGCAATACCTCCGGCGGGCTTGAACCCGACCTTGCGTCCACTCTGACGAATTGCCCTCAGCATGATATCGGCAGCCTCGAGCGTTGCATTTTGCGCGACTTTGCCGGTCGAAGTCTTGATGAAATCAGCTCCTGACGCAATCGCCAGCTCACTTGCTCGGCGGATCAAGGCCGGATCCTTCAACTCGCCGGTCTCCAGGATCACTTTCAGCAAGATATGTTCGCCGCAGGCGGTGCGAATGGCTGAAACCATGGCCGTGACGGCCTCTTCGTCCCCCGCCGCGAAATCACGATAGGGAATGACGAGGTCGATTTCATCGGCTCCATCGGCGATCGCTTCGCGCGTTTCCGCTGCGACATCTTCAACCTGCATATCGCCGCCTGGGAAGTTGACGACAGTTGCAATCCGAACCGGATGGTCCTTGCCCAACAGGAGGCGCGCCTGCGAAACAAATCGCGGCCAGATGCAGATTGCAGCCGCATTCCCGAACGGCGTCTGCGCGCGTGCGCACAGCGTCTCGATCTGCTTGGCGTCACAGTCATCTTTGAGGTTTGTCAAATCCAGAAGCGACAGCGCAACTGCCGCCACCTCTCTTGCGCTATGTTTGGTCATGCTTTGAATTCTCCAGCGGCAACCATACCCTTAAGAACAGTTGCAAGACGCGCGCCGCCCAGCGGCGCCATCTCTTTCGTTTCAGTATGGCTCAACTCAGCTCCGGTCATGCCGGCAGCATAGTTGGTGATCACGGAAGCTGCCAGCACGCTAAGGCCGAGCATGCGCGCGATGATGACTTCCGGCACTGTGGACATCCCGACAGCATCGGCACCGAGGATGCGCGCCATTCGAATTTCTGCAGGCGTCTCGAAGCTCGGCCCCGAAAACCACATATANATAGTTGGTGATCACGGAAGCTGCCAGCACGCTAAGGCCGAGCATGCGCGCGATGATGACTTCCGGCACTGTGGACATCCCGACAGCATCGGCACCGAGGATGCGCGCCATTCGAATTTCTGCAGGCGTCTCGAAGCTCGGCCCCGAAAACCACATATAGACGCCCTCGGCAAGCGGAACGCCGCAGCGCTCGGCGGCTTGACGCATGGAATGACCAAGATCGGCGTCATAAGCGTTGGTAAGCCCGACGAAACGCCGATCGCTCGGTTCTCCAATCAGCGGATTCGTACCGGAAAAGTTGATATGATCCGTGATGCGCATCACCGAACCTGGCGGCATATCTTCTCGCAACGAGCCAGCTGCATTGGTCAGGATGAGCGTATCGATACCCAGCGCCTTGATGGTCTCGATCGGCCGACGCATAGTTCCGGCATCGCCCTTTTCGTAATAGTGCGCGCGTCCGGCAAGCATAAGTACAGGAGTGCCGCTGAGCCGCCCGACCATGACCTCGCCGGCATGGCCAGAGACAGAACTTTGCGGAAACCCTTCCAGTTCATCGAAGCCGATGCGCGTGACGTCAGCCAGTTCCTCCACGATCGAGCCGAGGCCGGAACCTAGGACGATGGCGCAGGCTGGCTGAAGTCCCTTCAGTCGCTCCTGCAATAGCGAGAGCGCGCTCATCAAAGTTCCGTTTCGAAGGAAAAAGGCAGAAGCTCATCCATGGTCATCGTTTTTTTCACGCCGCCATCGTCACACAGATAGATGCGTGTTTCCTTGGAGGCGAATTCGGAGATCTTCTGGCGGCATCCGCCACAGGGTGGGCAGAGGGCCAGCTTCTCCGCAATGACCGCTATCTCGACGATTTTCTTTGCGCCGCCCATGATCATGGCGCCGATGGCTGTCGGCTCGGCACACCAGCCTTGTGGAAAGGAAAGGTTTTCGATGTTGGCGCCGGTATAGATCTTTCCATCTTCGGCGCGGATGGCAGCGCCGACAGGGAATTTCGAATAAGGCGCATGCGCAAATGCCATCGCGCCGCGTGCTGCTTCGAAAAGATCATGAGACATGTCAACGCTCCTTTACATAAGGCACGCCGCCGGCTTTCGGGGGAATGGCAGAGCCAATGAAACCGGCAAGCAGGACGCAGGTCAGAACATAAGGCAAGGCCTGGAAAATCTGAACCGGAACTTCACCGATCAGCGGAACCGATTTGCCCTGCATGAAGTTGGCCATCGCATCCAAGAAGCCGAACAGAAGGCAGGCGAACATGACGGGGACAGGCTTCCACTTGGCGAACACCAGCGCGGCGAGCGCGATATAGCCTTTGCCGGCCGACATATCCTTGATGAAGGCCGCCGATTGCGCGATGGCGAGGTAGGTGCCAGAAAAGCCGCAGAGGATACCGGCGCAAATCACGGCACGATAACGCAGCCAGGCTACGGAAATACCGGCAGTATCGACCGCGCCGGGATTTTCGCCGACCGCACGCATGCGAAGACCAAAGCGCGTGCGATACAATATCCACCATGACAAGGGCACGGCCACGAAGGCGAGGTAAGTTAGGATATTATTGCCGGAAATGACGCCGGCATAGAGCGGCCCGATGATCGGAATTGGCCTGATCATCTCGGCGCCCGGCAGGATAATCGGCGAAAAGCGCGCTTCACCCGCAAGCTGCGGCGTACGTCCGCCCTGGCCGAACCAAGCCTGACCAAGAACGATGGTAATCCCGGCAACGAAGAAATTGATGGCGACGCCGGAGATGATCTGGTTGCCGCGATTGGTGATCGAGGCAAAGCCATGCACAAGGCTGAGCGCCACCGAGCAGACGATGCCCGCAGCTAGACCGAGCCAAGGCGAGCCAGTCAGATAAGCCACACAGGCAGCAGCAAAAGCCGAACCCAGCATCTTGCCTTCAAGACCGATATCGAAGACGCCGGCACGCTCTGAGAACAGCCCGGCCAAGGCGGTGAAGATCAGCGGGATCGAGAGTCGGATCGTCGAGCTCAGGACGCTAATGAAGATTTCATAATACTCCATCCAATCCTCCCTTATGCCGGTTTTGCTAAACACTGATAGACGCGAACCATCGCCGGCCGGAACATATATTCCAGAGCGCCGGCGAACAAAATGACGAGGCCCTGGATGACCAGGATCATTTCGCGCGTGATGTTCGGCATTTCGAAGGAGATCCAGTCGCCGCCTTGGTAGAGAATACCGAAGAGGATGGCCGAAAGAATAATGCCGACAGGATGATTGCGGCCCATGAGAGACACGGCAATGCCAACGAAGCCTGCGCCACCGACGAACTCGACCTGAAGGCGGGCCGACGAGCCCATGACCGGGTTCAGCGCCATCATGCCGGCCAAAGCGCCGGAGATCAGCATAGCGATCATGACGATACGCGCATAACCGATGCCGGCATAGGCCGCTGCAGACGGACTTATGCCCAAAGTCCGCATCTCAAATCCGAGACGGGTGCGCCAGATCAGGAGCCACACCAGAAGACTTGCCACAAGCGCAATGATGAAGGAGACGTTGAAGGGTGCGGCGCCGAGGCTCGCACCGAAGAGTTCCATGACCCATCCAAGCTTTGGAAGCTGGCCGCCATCCAGGAAAGTACGGGTTTCCGGCGCCATCTTGCCTGGCACGATCAAGACGTGCACCAGCAAATAGACCATGAGCGCGGCGGCGATGTAGTTGAACATGATCGTCGTGATGACGATATGGCTGCCGCGCTTGGCCTGCAGATAGGCAGGGATCGCCGCCCAGGCGGCACCGAAGAGGCCGGCCCCGATAACGGCCACCGGCATGGTGACCCACCAGGGCACGTAGCGATCGAGCGCAAGGGCCGCCAGCGCGCAGCCAAGCCCGCCAAGATAGGCTTGCCCTTCGGAGCCGATGTTGAACAGTCCGGCATGGATGGCAACGGCAACGGATAATCCGGTGAAAATGAAGCTTGTCGCGTAATAGAGCGTAAAGCCGATGCCTTCGCCGCTGCCAAGCGAACCCTCGATCAAAAGCGATAAAGCCTGGAGCGGGCTTTCGCCGATCAACCAGACCACGAAGCCGCAGATCAGAAACGCCACAACGAGATTCAAAAGCGGAATCAGGCCGTAGCTGACCCAATTTGGAAGAGGAACGGAGGCGGTACTCATCGCAAACCTGTTTTTGTTCTTATCGCATAGGCCTCAAGGCCGGCTGCAATGATAGCTTGATAGGGCCGGCGAGCATTCAGCATGAGGTTTGTTTTCATGCTGCAATACCCGCCATCATCAGGCCGATCGACTGCTCGTCAGCATCTGGCGCGGTTTCGCCAACGACCTGACCTGCGAACATGACAAGCACGCGGTCGGACAAAGCGCGGATTTCATCCAGCTCGACCGATACGAGAAGAATTGCCTTGCCGCTGTCGCGCATTTCGATGATCCGGCGATGGATGAATTCGATCGCCCCAATATCCACGCCGCGTGTCGGCTGACCAATGATCAGTGCTGTTGGATCGCGCTCGATTTCACGCGCAACCACGATCTTCTGCTGGTTGCCGCCGGAAAAATTGGCGGTTTTGAGCCGGGGATTGGGCGGCCTGATATCGTATTTCTCGATCTTCTCCATCGCGTCCTTGCGGATCGCTGCGAGATCGAGCATCGGCCCGCGCCCATAAGCCGGATTGCGGTGGTAGCCGAGCATGGAATTTTCGTATTCCTCAAATTTCAGCACCAGTCCCATATGATGTCGATCTTCGGGAATATGGGCAAGGCCGAGTTCACGCAGTCGCGCGGGATCAGCTTTATCGATCGGCATGCCGTCGAGGAAGATTTCGCCCGAATGCGGCCTTCGGATGCCGGCGATCGCTTCGAGAAGTTCCGACTGACCGTTGCCGGCGACACCGGCAATACCAACGATCTCGCCCGCTCTCACATCGAAAGAAACGTTATCGACCATCGTGACGCCACGGTTGTCCTTGACCGTGAGGTTGCGGACCGAAAGGATCACCTTGCCGGGTGTCCCCACACCTTTTTCGACGCGCAGAAGAACACGTCGTCCGACCATGAGCTCTGCCAGTTCGGCAACGGTCGTTTCGGCCGTTTTGCGGGTTGCCACGAGCTCGCCGCGACGCATGACAGAAACGGTATCGGTGATTGCCATGATTTCGCGCAGCTTATGCGTGATCAAGATGATCGTCTTACCCTGATCACGCAGAACGCGAAGAACGCGGAACAGATGGTCTGCTTCTGCAGGGGTCAAGACACCAGTCGGCTCATCGAGGATAAGGATCTCGGCACCGCGATACATGGCTTTGAGGATTTCAACGCGCTGCTGAAGACCGACCGGCAGGTTCTCGACGGGCGTATCGGGATTAACCTCGAGGCTGTATTCTTTTTCAAGACGCCGCAATTCGGCGCGGGCGGCCGATACGCCCTTGGCAAGCAAGGCGCCTCCTTCTGCACCAAGCATGATGTTTTCAAGCACGGTGAAATTGTCGACCAGCATGAAATGCTGATGGACCATGCCAATTCCAACGGCAATGGCGGACTGGCTGTCCTTGATCGTTACAGGCGATCCATTGACCCGGATTTCTCCGGAATCGGCCTGGTAAAATCCATAAATGATCGACATCAGGGTCGATTTACCGGCACCGTTCTCACCGATGATCCCGTGAATCGATCCCTTGGCGACCGTCAAATTAATATTTTTATTGGCGTGGACTGGGCCGAACTTCTTGTCGATGCCGAGCAGTTCAAGCGCGGGTTTATCTGTCACGCGGTTGCTCCGAATATAAAGAGAGCGCGCATTGGCTATGATGCCATTCGCGCGCTCTGTTACCGTTCAATCACTTCGGGCAAGCGCTGTCCGTGGTGTAGTCGTGAACCTTGACCTTACCATCGATGATGTCGGCCTTTGCCTTCTCGACGGCCGACTGCATTTCCGGCGTGATCAGCGACTTATTATTGTCGTCGATCGCCGCCATCACACCGTCATCCTTGACGCCGAGCACCTGAGTGCCGCCCGTAAACTTGTCGTTCTTCACATCGGAGAATGCATTGTAGACGGCGAGATCGACGCGCTTGACCATCGAGGTCAGCACAGAGCCCGGGTGCAGGTGGTTCTGGTTGGAGTCAACGCCAATCGAAAGTTTCTTGTTATCGGCAGCGGTTTGGAGGACGCCGAGGCCCGTTGCACCAGCGGCTGCATAAATCACGTCAGCGCCTTGGTCGATCTGGTTCTTGGTCAGCTCACCGCCGCGCACCGGATCGTTCCATGCTGCACCGGTCGTGCCGGTCATGTTCTGGAAGACTTCGATGTTCGATTTCACGGAGCGAGCGCCCTGCTCGTAACCACATTCAAACTTGCGGATCAGCGGAATATCCATGCCGCCAACGAAACCGATCTTGCCGGATTTGGAAGCCAGGCCGGCAAGTACGCCCACCAGGTATGAACCTTCTTCTTCCTTGTAGACAACCGAGCGTACGTTCGGCTTGTCCACAACCGAGTCGACGATCACGAACTTCGTATTTGGAAATTCCTGAGCAACTTTTTCCATGGCCGAAGTCCAGGCGAAGGAAACGGCGACGACCGGATTGAAGCCACGGCTTGCGAAGTTGCGGATGGCCTGTTCGCCCTGCGTATCTCCCGTCGGCTCGAAATCGCGATAGGCAATTCCGGTTTCCTTCTTGAATTTCTCGGCGCCATTATAGGCTGCCTCATTGAAGGATTTGTCGAATTTGCCGCCCGTACCATAAACCAGCGCCGGCTTCAGATCTGCCGCAAGCGCTGTTGTGGACATCGCCACCACAGAAAGGAGAGCAAGGAGGGATTTCTTCATGATGCAGCCCTGTTGTTTCTAATTCGTTCGGCTCCTTCCGCAAGCCCGTCGAGGGACATGTTTGCGGAACCGCCAGCCTCCCCTGAGACCGACCGGCGGCATCCTTGCATGCCTCTTCCAAAAATTCACCAGAAATTTTTCTGTTGGTCAAACTTTGCCGAGGACGGCTTAAACATGATCACTGCAAGCGATTTCGAGGCATTTCCTGCTGAGATCTGCCGAAAAACCGTGCATCCCGCCCTGCTCAAACCGCAAAACGACCGGCAGGCTTCGGCTTTTTATAGCCAATCATCCACAGAACGAGTGCCAGTATCAGGAATACTGCAAAAGCGGGCTGAGCCATGAGCCAGCTCAATAACTGCTTGTCGAAAGCAGGGTGGATGTAATACGCGGCCGCGCCTCGAACTGCTGCCAAACTTCCAGCGGAAAGCTCCTGCCATGCCTCGCCCAGCGGGGTGAAGGCGACCCGTGCGGCGGCAACGGATTTGATAGAATCGACCACGCCAGCCGCGATGGCCGTTACGAGAGCGGCAAGACTAGCCAGGCGGAAAAGCAAGCGCATCGGAAACATCATCCAGTTCGGAGCCGGCAATAGCGATTGAATAGGCGGCAGGGACTGAAATCGCAACGGACTTGCGAAGCTTTTCTCCCAACATTCAAGAAACTGTCAGATTTCGGTTGATCCTCAAAAATACATCGGTATATATCGCGCCGTTCCAACGATTTGCCGCACGGCGATCAAATAGCAGGACAGGTGGCCGAGTGGTTGAAGGCGCACGCCTGGAACGCGTGTATACGTGAAAGCGTATCGAGGGTTCGAATCCCTCTCTGTCCGCCATGTTCCCAATTGTCCAACCCGGATACATAGGTAACAATCTGTTCCTAAGACATAGGTAACAACCTCGTGCCGAACGGGTTGTCGATGGTTTGCAAAGTCCTCTGTTCCAAGTCGATATATCCGAGATC